>JADWMI010000046.1 GCA_015767395.1 Bacteroidota bacterium
CATGGTTTGGGACTTTCATATGTTAAAAAAATTATAGAAATTCATCAAGGTGAAATTAGTGTTGAAAGTGAAAAAGGAATTGGAAGTACCTTTATTATTAATTTGCCTTTGATTTAAATTAAAAATATGGAAAATAATAAAATTTTATTAGTAGAAGACGATCCGAATTTTGGAACAGTTTTAAAAGATTATTTATCGTTGAACGATTATAATGTTACACTAGCAAAAGATGGTTTGGAAGGCTTGATTATGTTTAAAAACGACGAATATGATTTGTGTATTTTAGATGTTATGATGCCTCGGAAAGATGGTTTTTCGTTGGCTAAAGATATTAGAGCAACAAATTTAGAAGTGCCAATTATCTTTTTGACAGCTAAAACAATGAAAGAAGATGTTTTAAAAGGGTACCAGGCTGGGGCAGATGATTATTTGAATAAACCATTTGACTCTGAGGTGCTTTTGTACAAAATTAAAGCCATTTTACAACGTAAAGAAACTGAAAAAAGTACTGAAGAAGAGTCTTTTGAATTTAAAATTGGGCAATTTGAGTTTAATTCAAAATTACGTCATTTATCATTTAATGAAGAAGAAGTTCAAAAGCTTTCACCTAAAGAAAGTAAATTGCTAAAATTATTAGCAGTTCATAAAAATGATTTAATGCCTCGTGAACTGGCCTTGACTAAAATTTGGAGAGACGACAATTATTTTACATCACGTAGTATGGATGTTTACATTGCAAAACTTCGTAAATATTTGAAAAAAGACGAAAACGTAGAGATCATAAATATTCATGGAGAAGGGTTTAGACTGATTGATAAAACCTAGTAATGTGATTAATTATAAAAAAAAGAGAGATGCTGTATTTATGCAGAATCTCTCTTTTTTTAGTTAGAAATGCACTGAAATAAAATTATCTAATTTATTATAGGTGTCATTTAGAGCGTTGCCTTGCCACCCATGACCTTCATTTTCATAAAGTGTAAATTCGTTTATTACATTTAATTCGTCTAATTTTAAATGTAAATCTACACCTTGGGATGTAGGAACCAAATCATCTTTTCCACCATAAAACAATAATGTAGGTATTGCATTTTTAGTGACAATATGATATGGACTCAAGTTTTCGTAATATTCGGGATTCTCTTCAAAATTAACGCCGGTAATTAATTGAATACCTTTTATAAAGTTTGAATAATTAGGATTCATAATATAATTTTCATCTGTGAAATTAGTAGGACCTACAATGCTACAAACCATTTCAACTTCTCTTAAATTATTATAAGCATATGAATATAATAATGCCAAATGTCCTCCTGCACTTGTACCTATAAATCCATATCTTGACGAAATATAATATTCATTTGATTTATTTTTTAAATGTTTAATAGCTTCTTGAATATCGTTTATTTGCATTGGAAATGGACTTTTTCCAATCGAGGCTAATTGATAATTTAGGTTTACAATCGCATAACTAGGGAAATTAGTTTTTAGGCTTGTTACAAGCGGATTTAAATCCGCTTTGTCTCCACTAACCCAACTTCCTCCATGAACTAAAATCAATACTTTAGTATCTAAAATGGTTCTGTTTTCAGGTAAGTAAATATCATAGTTCTGTAAAGGTTTTTCTCCGTATGAAACATTTAAATATTCAATGGCAATATTGGTATCAATTGAATCAATGTTATCGTTCTCTGAACAGGAAAAAAAACAAATAATAAATAAGGATGGAATAATAAATTTATTTATTATGTTTAATGAATATTTCATAATAGTTATTTAATAAGCGCAATATATAATAAAAAGATGTCACAATTAATCAAAATATATGAAGAAAATCCAAACGAACGTGAAATCGATAAGATCGTAAAGATTTTAAAAAAAGGTGGATTAATTATTTATCCTACAGATACTGTTTATGGTTTGGGTTGCGATATTACCAATACCAAGGCTATGGAAAAGGTAGCGAAAATTAAAGGTGTAAAGCTAAATAAATCCAATTTTTCATTTATATGTTATGATTTAAGCAATCTTTCTGATTATGTTAAACAAATTGATACCGCTACGTTTAAAACGCTAAAGCGTAATTTACCGGGACCATATACTTTTATATTACCTGGAAACAATAATTTACCAAAAGCGTTTAAAAATAAGAGTACAGTTGGAATTCGTATCCCAGACAACAATATTATTAGAGAATTGGTTAAAAAGTTAGGAAACCCGATAGTTTCAACCTCAATTTATGATGAAGACGATTTAATTGAATATACGACCGACCCAGAATTGATTTATGAAAAATGGGGAGGTATAGTTGATATTGTAATTGATGGAGGATATGGAGACAATACACCATCAACAATTGTTGATTTATCTGAAGAGGGTGAAGTTTTAGTATTACGAAAGGGTAAAGGGAGTGTTGAAGGTTTGTAATTTAGAAACTACAAGTCATGATATTCTTTTTTTCCTCGAATAAAATATTTCCAAACAATGCATTTTATTTTAAAATAGTGATTGTTTTGTTGATATTTTTTTCTTTTTTTCAACGTTTTTGTTAAGTAATAGTAAAAACTAAAATGTGCACGTAATATGGCTAAAGTGTGAATAGGTCGTAATTCAAATAAAAATTTCACACCTGCAATACCATCCAAGATCAATCGCATAAAAATTACTGGAAATAATTTAGAAGATGGTAAATTTTTAACCAATGAAAAAAGGCTGTTTCTAAAATTTAAAAAGGATTTTCTTGGACTTTCTTCTTTTAATGTTGCACCACCAACATGGTAAACAGTGGAAGTTCCCACATATTTAATGATGTAATTTAGGTTTTTAGCTCTCCAACACAAATCTATTTCTTCTTGATGGGCAAAATAATCTTCATCGAAACCTTTTAAATCAAAATAAACGGCCGATCTAATAAAAAAACACGCTCCTGATGCCCAAAAAATATCACAAGTATCGTTGTATTGCTGATTGTCAGTTTCTAATTCAGAAAAAACGCGACCTCTGCAATATGGATACCCGTATTTATCAATAAAACCACCACCTGCACCAGCATACTCAAACATTGTTTTATTTTTGTAATCTAAAATTTTAGGTTGAATAATAGCTGTTTTTGGTTCGTTTTTGAAGGTTGAAATTATGGGGTCTAGCCAGTTTTCTGTTACTTCAATATCTGAATTAACCAAGGCAAAAACATCAGCTTTAATATGTTTTAATGCATCATTATAACCTTTAGCATAACCGCCATTTTTTTTGTTTTGAATTACTGTTATTGTGGGGTATTTTTCTTTAATAAAATGAATTGAAGTGTCGGTTGAAGCGTTGTCGGCAACATAAATACGCACATTTTCTAAAGTGCTAAAATTTACTATTGAAGGAAGAAATTTTTCCAATAGTTGTTGTCCGTTCCAGTTTAATATGACGATTGCTATTTTCACAGGTGCAAACTTACTTTAAAAAAGATAAATTTGTATAAATTTTATCTTAATTATTGACATAAGTTGGAATGTTCTCTAAAAAAACATAGCATTCATTTTTAACATCCATAGAACAAAAAAAATGATCCAAACCATTGCTAACTATTAAATAATTTGCATTTAATTTTAAATTGTATCTGGCAATTTGGTCAAATGAAGACTGATTAATTTTTACCTTTGGTGCTTTGCATTCAACAATAATTTCGTGCAGGCCTTTGTTGTTGAATACTAAAATATCTGTCCGTTTTGTTAATTTGTTAATCGTTAGTTTTTTTTCAACAGCAATTAAAGAAATTGGATATTTTTTTTCTTCAATTAAATAATGAACAATATGCTGTCGAACCCATTCTTCAGGAGTAAGAACGACATATTTTTTTCTAATGATATCAAAAATCACAAGCTTATTTTCGTTACTTTTGATTCTGAATTTATATGTCGGCAAATTCAATGGCTGCATACAGCAAAAATGCTAATTTTTTTTAATACATGAGTGACGTTACCAAAATAGTTTCTGACATTAAAAATGGAAATATAAAGCCTATTTATTTTTTAATGGGTGAAGAACCTTATTATATTGATAAAATTTCAGAATTTATTGAGAAAAATATTCTTTCAGAAGAAGAAAGAGGGTTTAATCAAATGGTATTGTACGGAAGAGATGTTGAAATAGGAGATATCATTGACAACGCAAAACGTTTTCCTATGATGGCTGACCGGCAGGTTATTATTGTGAAAGAAGCACAGGATTTGTCAAGAGTTATTGAGAATTTAGCACCTTATGCTGCCAATCCACTTTCTTCAACAGTATTGGTAGTATGTTATAAATACAAAAAAATAGACAAGCGAAAAGCCTTGTACAAGGCTATTAATAAAAACGGTGGTTTGGTATATGAAAGTAAAAAATTATATGAAAACCAGGTTGCTGAATGGATTAGGAGAGTTTTAGCGGGTAAAAAATATCAAATAGAGAATAAGGCTTCAAATATGCTTGTTGAGTTTTTAGGGTCTGATTTAAGTAAGATTAGCAACGAATTGGATAAGTTAATGGTTGTTATTCCTTCAGGTTCTACAATTACAGCAAAGGCTATTGAAGAAAATATTGGGATTAGTAAAGATTACAATAATTTTGAATTGCGCAAAGCAGTTGGAGAAAGAGATGTTTTAAAAGCAAACCGAATAATCAATTATTTTGCTCATAATCAAAAAGCAAATCCGTTGATTATGACCATTTCACTGTTGAATAGTTTTTTTACGCAGTTACTTATTTTTCATAGTTTAAGTGATAAATCAAAAAATAGTGCTGCAAGAGCGTTGGGTGTAAGTCCTTTTTTTATTTCCGATTATGTGGTTGCAGCAAAGAATTATCCCATGCGAAAAGTATCGCAAGTAATTGGCTTGTTACGCGATGCAGATGTGAAAGGTAAAGGAGTAGGGGCAAGCATTCCTGCAGGAGATATCTTAAAAGAATTGTTATTTAAGATTATTCATTGATTTTTTAGATATGTAATGTTATTCCTACCTAGGCAGGAATCCAAAGTTAGCACGTAGAAAAATAAATGTATCTATATTTAGCTGTCTATTTAAAAATTGATAAAGGAGACTTTAGATTCATAGGATACTATTTTAAATATTTATATAGTTCTCATGTTTTCACATGAATGACAACTTGAAAACGATATAAATCCGAACCAATAATTAATTAATAGTCCGGAAATCTTTCAACTTTATTTACCAATTTAGTTTTAAATTTTTTGATAACCTTTAAATTCTTCGCCAGGTTTTATATTAGGATACTTAACCATACTGGTTTTTAACGCAACGATTCTTTTCATAATAGGTTCCATTATCCAAGCATGGGTATACCCTTTGTTTCCCCATAATTCATAAGCTTCTTTTGGGTCATTTTTAATATCAAAAACTTGAGGGAAAGTGAATTTGGTAATTGCTGCAGAATGCGTAGATTCTGTAGCCATAAAATGCACTTTCATATTACGCCATTTTATAGCAAATAAATCATCACCAACAAAAACGATAAAATGATCACGATTGGATTTTTCTTGTTTTCCTAAGATAAAGTCTTTTTGATTTACACCGTCTATAGGGCGATCGGTAGGGATTAATCCATCTGCATTCGCAAAACTTGCAATTGTAGTGTACATATCAATATCACCTACAATTTCATCGGAAACACGTCCCGCTTTAATTTTATTTGGATACCTTATCATTGCAGGAGTACGTAAACCACCTTCGTAGGCCGTACTCAAACCACCTCTCCAAGGACCATTAGAACCACCGCCACCATCATCTCCTGAAGCCAAAGCAGTACCTTGCGGAAAGTTACCCGCACCATTATCGCCAGTTAAAATAACAACAGTATTATCTGCAATACCCGAATCTTTAATTGCTTTTAATATCAAGCCTATGTTGAAGTCTACCTCCATTTGCGTGTCGGCGTAGATACCTGCTTTAGACGCGTTTTCGAAGTCTGGATGCACCGTAAATGGAGGATGGAAATGTGTAAAAGCGATATAACTAAAAAAAGGTTTACCAGTTTTGGCTTGTTTTTCAATATTTGCGATTGCGTGATTCGCAATTTCTCTATCTAATGTCACTTTTGCCGGAATATCAAATATTTTTACTTGTTTAGCGTCTTTACCTTTTACCCCTTCATAAATATAAGGTACAGCTGCGACTGAAGGATCCCATTGCGGGGTGTTAGTATAACCTGCTGCATTAGTACCTTCCTGAGTACCCCAGAAATAATCATACCCTTGATAGTTTGGTAATTTTTTAATATTTGCTCCTACGTGCCATTTTCCAAAAAGTGTTGTGTGATAACCCGCATCAGAAAGTAATTCGGGTAATGTATATTCCCAATTTGCTAAACCATCAGGCTCACCAGGAGCAGGCACTTTTTGATTACCAGTACGTATAGGTAATCTACCTGTGTGAAGAGCAGAACGCGTTGGTGTACATTGGTTTTGTACATTAAAGTTTGTTAAACGAATGCCCTGACTCGCAAAATTGTCAATATTTGGTGTTTGAATAGTACTACCTTGGATACTTAAATCACCCCAGCCCCAATTATCTACTAACAAATAAATAATATTAGGTTTTTCTTGTGAAAAGGTAATTTGAGAAAATGATATTGTTAATACGAATAAAAGTGTTCTGGTTAAAATTATTTTTTTCATAGTGTCTAGTAGTAGATTAAAATTTAGTACGCAATATATTAAATTCAAAAGAATTAGAATGTTGTTTTATGTCATTCTATGTTTGTAAAAGAATATTAGGATGCTATTTTACGCGCTTGTATAGATTCCTGTTTTCAAAGGAATGACAGCAGAAAACGGGAAATAAAAACCAACAACTAGCAGTTAACAACTACTGATCAACCACTACTCGTTCAGCTCTATTGGACAATTCCCAAGCGGTAAAAAAGACCAGTTGAGTTCTTTTGGCCAATACTTCATAATTTATTTTATCTGGAGTGTCTGATGGCCTGTGATAGTCTTCATGGGTTCCATTAAAATAAAAAATAATTGGAATGTTATTTTTAGCAAAATTGTAATGATCAGAACGGTAATAAAAACGATTTGGATCGTTTTCATCGTTATATGTGTAGTCTAAAAATAAGTTGGTGAACTTGGAGTTTATTTCTTCGGAAATAGTATGAAGTTCAGTACTTAATTTATCTGAACCAATTAAATAAACAAAATCAGGAGTATCTGTATGCGCTTCATCAACACGACCAATCATATCAATATTCAAGTTTGCAACAGTGTTTGCTAATGGAAAAATAGGGTAGTTAACATAATATTTAGAACCTAACAAGCCTTTTTCTTCTCCAGTAACATGTAAGAATAAAATGGACCTTTTTGGACCATTGCCTTTTTCAACAGCTTTTTGGAATGCTTCTGCTATTTTCATAATAGCAACAGTTCCGGAGCCATCATCATCAGCCCCATTATAAATATCTTCATCAGTCATTCCAAGATGATCGTAATGTGCAGAAATAACAATAATTTCTTCTGGTTTTTCTGAACCTTCAATAAAAGCGACAACGTTTTCAGAAGGCTTTAGATTCGGCCTTAATTCTTCCGTAGGAATATCTTGGAAATAATCATCACCGCCTAATGGAGAAGCAATATTATGCGCCATATAAAAATCTTTTAAATATTCAGCAGCCAACTTTTGTCCAGGTTCACCTGTATTTCTACCTTCAAATTCATCCGAAGCCATAATATACAAATGTGTTTTTAAATCTTCAGGCGTAATGGTTTTTGAATATTCAATGGCAATATCACCTGTAACAAGGTTTGAAGGATCTGTAATTACATCGCTATTCCCACAGTAGATAAAAGGAAATAATAAAAATATATATAGAATATTTTTCATTTTAAAAGATTTGAATTCATCAAATATATTAAAATAATTAGGAGTTGTTAATGGTGAACTGCTTTAAAGTTTTGTTAAAGCTAATTAATTCAGAATCAAAAAGATGCTCTAAATGATTGTTTGAAATTAAATCATCTGTTTTACCAGAAATAAATTTTGTTGGCGTCATTAACCATAATTCATCAGCAAGTTGAAGTGCTAGGTTGGCTTCATGGGTCGAAACAATAATTGTTTTATTAAAGTTTTTTGCCAAGTTTTTAAGAAGAGAGAAGGTGTTTATAGTATGGTGTAAATCTAAATGTGCGGTAGGCTCGTCTAAAACAATAATAGGCGTGTCCTGAGCCAGTGCACGAGCGACCAATACTTTTTGTAGCTGTCCATCACTTAATTCAAAACATTTTCGATCCATTAAATGCTGCGTGTTTGTTTGTTCAAAAGAAGATTGAATAACTTGTAAATCCTTAGTTGTTAAATAACCAATCCAGTTCGTAAATGGCTGTCTGCCCAATGCAACCAACTCATAAACGGTTAAACTAGAATCGGGTAACCTTTCAGTAAGCACCAGGCTTAAAGTTTTAGCAAGGTCCGCATTGGTTAAAACTTCTAATTTTGAGTCGTTAATTAAAACCTTGCCATTTAAAGATGGTTGTACCTTTGTTATTGTTCTTAGTAGTGTAGATTTACCAATACCATTTTTTCCTAATAAACAAACTAGATTTCCGGATTTTAGTTGAATATTCAAATTCGAAGCAACCGTATTTATATGCTTTTTTGAAGCATAACCGATACTTAGATTTGAAGTATTTATAATATATTCTGACACTTGTTTCATTAATAATAAATCTTTCTTTTTCTAACCAGTAACCAAATAATAATAGGTGCTCCAAATAAAGACGTAATTGCATTTATAGGCAACGTATATTCACTATTTGGTAATTGCGCAATACTATCACAAATTAGCATAATTATGGCCCCGCAAATAGCAACTGCTGGTAATAGTGTTTTATGGTTTGAAGTATTGAATAATAATTTTGTTAAATGCGGTACTGCCAATCCAATAAATGCAATAGGCCCTGAAAATGCGGTTATAACACCAGTTAATAGGCTGGTAGCAATTAAAGTAATGTTTCGGGTTTGCTTTACGTTTACGCCCATACTTTTAGCGTAATTTTCACCTAAAAGCAAACCGTTTAATGGTTTTATAATAAAAGTAACCAATACAATTCCAACAATAAACACACTAAATAAAGCTGTAATTTCTTTCCAACTCAAATTACCCAAGCTACCAAAACTCCAAAACATATATTGTTGCAATTGGCTCGCGGTACTAAAATATGCCAGTACGCTAATTACGGATGAAGTGATGCTTCCAAACATCAATCCAATAATTAGTATAGACATGGTATTTCGAACTTTAATGGCAGCTAACATTACTGCTGAAAGCACTAAAAAAGCGCCCAAACTTGCGGCAATGGCCAATCCAAAGTTGTTAAAAGCATAACTTGTAATATTAGCACCTAAAAAGGAAGCTCCTAAAATTAATATAGCAACCCCTAAACTAGCACCAGAACTGATACCTAAAACAAATGGACCTGCAAGTGGATTTCTAAACAATGTTTGCATTAATAAACCACTTATTGACAATCCTGAACCTACAATAATTGCCGTAATTGCCTTTGGTAGTCTGTAATTTAATACAATTGTTTCCCAAGATTCTTTTTCAACTTCACCACCAAAAAAGGAGGCTAGTATTTGTTTTAATGGAATGTACACTGAACCCAAACTGATATTGATAAATCCAATAACAATCAATACGATTATCAATATTATAAAAGTATTTCTATATGATTTTATAGGGTTCACCAAGCCTGTTCATTTAAAAAATTGACCAATTTTCGGATTGCTTTTCCGCGGTGGCTAATAGCCCCTTTTTCAATCATATTCATTTCAGCAAAAGATTTATCGAATCCTGTGGGCATAAAAATGGGGTCGTAACCAAAACCACTATCACCTTGTTTCTTTGTTAATATTTGCCCTTTACAAATGCCTTCAAATACAAATTGTTTTCCTTCAATATTAAGCGCAACGGCTGTTCTAAACTGTGCATCTCTGTTTTTAGTTTCTCCAAGTTCGCTCAATAATTTATTCATATTTGCTTCGGCGTTGTTATTTTTACCAGCATATCGAGCTGAATAAACACCAGGCTGGTTATTTAATGCTTCAACTTCCAATCCGGTATCATCTGCAAAACAGTTTAAGCCAAATTTTTCTGTAATATAATTGGCTTTTAATATGGCGTTCCCTTCAAGTGTATCAGCAGTTTCAGGAATGTCATCAAAACAATTGATTTCTGAAAGACTAACGATTTCAAAATTAGTTAACATGGCCTGAACTTCCTTTAACTTGTTTTTGTTATTGGTTGCGAAAACGAGTTTTAATTTATTCATGGTGGTAGGGTTCGTTTTTTAAAATTGTAAATCCTCTGTACAATTGTTCCACAACAAATAAACGAATCATTTGATGAGAAAATGTCATTTTGGATAAAGAAATTTTTCCTTGTGCCTTTTTGTAAACAGTTTCTGAAAAGCCATAAGGACCTCCAATTACGATTACCAATTGCTTAATGCCCGAATTCATTTTTTTCTGAAGAAAATTAGAGAATTCTATAGATCTATATTCTTTTCCTTTTTCATCTAATAAGATTAATTGGTCTGTGGCTGCTAATTTGTTTAAAATTAGTTCGCCTTCTTTTTCTTTTTGCTGTGTTTTACTAAGGTTTTTGACATTTTTAATGTCAGGAATGACTTCTAATTCAAAATTGATATAATGTTTCAATCTATTTTGATAGGTTTCAATTAACGTCTGTAAATTTTTATCATCGGTTTTACCAATGGCCAATAATTTAATTTTCATAAGTGCAAATATAAAAAGAAATAAAGATGAATTTTTTGAAAATAAAAAAGTTATTTTTGTGTGATAATAGGCATATATATGATAAGTAAAGAACAATTTGAAAAAGAGTTAGCAATAATAATTTCAAATGCTATTAGAGAGGATGTTGGAGATGGAGATCATAGTAGTTTGGCATGCATTCCAAAAACTGCAAAAGGAAAAGCGAAATTGTTGGTGAAAGATGAAGGTATAATTGCGGGTGTTGAAATGGCTAAAAAAATATTTAACTATGTTGATGAAAATTTGCAAGTTGAAACTTTTATAAACGATGGCTCATCGGTAAAATATGGAGATGTTGTTTTTAATGTTGAAGGAAGCTCACAATCTATTTTAAAATCAGAACGATTGGTTTTAAACATCATGCAGAGGATGAGTGCCATTGCTACCAAAACAAATGAGTTTGCCAAATTGTTAGCAGGTACAAAAACAAAAGTTTTAGATACGCGTAAAACAACCCCAGGAATTAGAGCCATTGAAAAATGGGCTGTTGTAATTGGAGGTGGTGAAAATCACCGTTTTGCATTGTACGATATGATTATGTTAAAAGACAATCATATCGATTTTTGTGGAGGCGTTACAAAAGCCATTACTCAAACCAAACAATATTTAGTTGAGAATAAGTTAGATTTAAAAATTATTGTAGAAGCCCGTAGCCTAGAAGAAATTAAGGAAATATTGGCTGTTGGGGGTGTTCATAGAATATTAATTGATAATTTTGATTATGTAAAAACTGTTGAAGCCGTTGAATTAATTGGTGATCAATGTCAAACAGAATCTTCAGGCGGAATCAATTTAGAAACTGCCAGAAAATATGCAGAATGTGGGGTAGATTACATTTCGTCTGGTGCTTTAACGCATTCAATTTATAATATGGATTTAAGTTTGAAGGCTATAGATTAATTTATGATAGATGCGTATTTTGAGGAGCAGGTATATGAAAGAATTGACTATGCTGAGAAAGGAATAATTAAAGGAGAATACGATAATTGTATCTTTCAAAATTGTAATTTTTCTAATGTGCACGCCTCAAACATTGGTTTTGTTGAATGTGAGTTTCTAAATTGTAATTTTAGCAATACCATTGTTGCAAACACAGCTTTTAAATCCGTTAAGTTTGTTGAATGTAAAATTATTGGTGTGAAATTTAATGAATGTGATTCGTTTTTATTGGATGTTTTTTTTAAAGATTGCCAGTTAAACCTTTCTTCATTTTATCAATTAAATTTGCAAAACACAAATTTCATAAACAGTAATTTGCAGGAGGTTGATTTTACAGAATCGAATCTTTCAAAAGCTATTTTTGACAATTGTGATTTAAATAACGCCATTTTTGATCAAACAAGGTTGGAAAAAGCTAACTTTATAACAGCATCTAATTTTAATATAAATCCTTCAGAAAATAGTATTAAAAATGCCAAATTCTCAAAAGAGAATATCATAGGTTTATTAAAATCATTTAATATAAGTATAGATTAACTAATAGAAATGACAAAAATTGTAGAAGACAAATTAAACAAAATTCCTTTGCTACAATACCTAGTGAAATTTGGAAAAAAAATAAAAATTCCGGGTTTACAAGGCTTGTCTTTATATGATTTGTTGGAAATGTATATCATTGGAATTGTTAAAGGTGCCTTAACGGCTAGAGC
>JADWMI010000201.1 GCA_015767395.1 Bacteroidota bacterium
TAACTTTTTATATGGTATTCAGCCGTTAAATAGGTTTCAATAGTACCGTAATCTAAAAACGATTTGGTATCGGTATAAACTGAAATCATATTTGGAATCATCTTCAATGCACCTCCAAAAAACTTTGTAGGGTTTAACAATTCAGCTTTGGATTTACAATGTTCTTCAACAATGCCATCCCAGCTTTCGGAATTTCTTGTTCCACGTTCATCAACAACATTTCTATCATAATGTGTTAACGGATGAATTTTTAAAGAAAGTGGTGTGTGACTGTTGTGCCAGCGATCAATAAATGTTTTATAATCAATTGATTTTTTTTGATTGAATAAAGTCAGCAAACAAACGCCTGGAGTTATACTTCCATCATCCCAACTTTTATCATATGCTACAGGAAGCGCCTCTGTCACTTCAAAATAACCTGCAAACCCTTTTGCTTCTGTCAATTCTTTAAACTCCTTTTCTTCATTGGTTTTTATGGAGATTGACGCAATTTTGTCTTTTTTAAAAGGAATAATTGAAATTGAAGGTGGAGCACTTTCAGTTAGCACCACTTTTACTAAAATGGTTGAATTATTTTCCACCAAACGGTTTACTAATGATAGCATTCGATTTTTAAAATTGACATAACTTTCTGTTTTGTTACCTCTAACCAAGTATATTGTTTTATTCATTTTCAAAACCAATTTTATTCACTAATTTAGTTGCTATTCTTTTTAGCAAGATAATAATAAATTGACCAAAAGCCATATGAATAAGAACCAACCACATATATTTTTAACAGGAGGATCAGGATTTATCGGCAGTAGGATTGTTGACGAATTATTAGCTGATGATTCACCTTTAAAACCTTCAAAAATTACCGTGTTTGATGTCAAACCCTACAATGGCATCCAAAATAATAACATTCAATTTATTCAGGGAGATATTTATGATTATAAAGCCATTGAAAAAGCAAGTAAAGACGCAGATATCGTTATCCACAGTGCTGCCATTATTGATTGGGGAACAAAATCGGAACAAGAAGTATTGAATATTAATGTTGAGGGTACTAAAAACATCATTAAAGCTTGTAAATCAAATGACATCAATCATTTAGTTTATACAAGTTCTTTAGATGCAGTTTTTACGGGAACTCCTTTGGTTGATATTGATGAAACACAACCTTATCCAGATACGCATCACACGGTGTATTGTGAATCTAAAAAATTAGGAGAATTAGCTGTTTTAGAAGCACATTCTACGGATTTAACAACCTGTATTTTAAGACCATCGGATGTGTATGGTGAGGCCGATCCTTACCATATAGATTCGTTAATTGCCATGGCTAAAAGTGGTTTTTATGTCCGTTTAGGAAATGGAACATCAAAATGCCAGCATGTGTATGTTGGTAATATGGCCTATGCTCATGTATTGGCTGCCAATGCACTCTGGACTGGCAATAAAAAAGTAGAAAAAGAAGTCTATTTTATCACAGATGGAAAAGGTTCTAATTTTTTTAAGTTCTTTGACCAGGTTGTTGAAGGTGCCGGTTATAAAATTTTTCCGAAAAATGCATGGATACCAAAAAAATTGGCATATTCCATTGGAAGCATATCCGAAGGTATTGCGATTTTAATGCGACCCATTAAACATTATAATCCAAAATTTAGTCGATTTGCAGTGACTTATACGTGTACCGATTTCACCTATTCTTCAAAAAAGGCATTTGAACATTTTAATTTTCAGCCAAAATATTCAACGGCAGAAGCACTTCAAAAAACAATTAATTTTTATTCAAAAAATAAATAATGGCACACGGACGATTTGATAACCCAGTAGTAGCAAGTATGACTGGTATTTTAGATATTTTCAGAAAACAAAAACTTTCAGAAAGAATTACCGAAAACGACAGAATTGATGGAAAAACTTGTTTAATTACGGGAGCAAATACTGGCTTGGGATTTGCCATTGCAGTTGATTTAGCCAAAAGAGGTGGGAAAGTAATTATGGCTTGTCGCAGTCAAATTCCAGAAGCAGGTGAAAAAGTGAAAAAGCTATCGGGCTCAGATAATGTTATTATGAAGTATTTAGACTTAAGTAAAATTGATACGATTCATAATTTCGTTTTAGAATTAAAGCAAGAAAATATTACATTAGATTATACTGTTTTAAATGCTGGAGTGGCATTGCCAAAAGCTCGGAAAACAGCTTCCGGTTTGGATGAAATATTTTTAGTGAATTACTTATCTAATTTTATCTTATTGAATTTATTATTGAACAATGGTGTAATTCAGAATACAACAATCAGCAAAAACAAAAAATCAAAAGACAAACCCGCTCGTGTTATTTTTATTTCATCAGATTCTCATCAAAAATCTTCGTTTATTGATCACGATGAATTTGGTCGCTATTTTGAATATGGTTTAAAAAAAGGAATGAATAATTACAGTTATTACAAATTGGTTTTGAATACCTTGGCTGTTGAAATTTCAAAAAGAGTCAATTTAAACCCAAACAATCCTGATATTTCATTCAATGTAATTTGTCCTGGACCTGTAAATACAGATATTGTGAGAGAAGCGCCGTGGATTGTAAAAGTTTCTTTAAAAGGAATATTTTCAATTTTCTTTCAATCACCTGAAAAAGCATCTAAAGCTGTTTCATATATTACAATTTCAGAAGATTTTGAAGGAAAAACAGCAAATTATATGCATATGTTTAATCCTAAAGAAATGGATTACAAAGTGTATATTCCTGAAGAAGGCTCTAAACTTTGGGAGCATTCTATTGAGGTATGGAAACGAGTTGATGAAAATGCTAGTGTTATTTAACACCTGGGCTTTCCATAGAATTATTCTTTTGAAGTTATTTACAATTAATAAAAATTGGCTATATTTGATATAATTGAGCTACAAATCAATAAATTACAAAAATTAAAACCTATTATTTTAACAAAAAAAAATGAATTTACGATTATGAAAAACAGAATTTCTACTACAATTTTATCTATTATTTTGGTGCTTTTTGTATCAATTTCATTAAGCGCACAAGAGGAAAAAGAAAAAAAGAATAAAAAAAGTCCTGCTGAAGAAAGAGCAGAAATTGACAAAATGACAAGTAAAGCGCTGTCTGAATTATATAAAGTACAGCCATCTGCCAAGGGCCAAATTGCCAGTTCTGCTGGTTATGCCGTTTTTGGAAACTTTGGTATGAATTTACTTTTACTATCAACTGCCAATGGTGCTGGAAAAGCAATTAGTGGTGGTAGCTCAACCTATATGAAAATGTATTCAGGAGGTGTAGGTATTGGCTTAGGTGTTAAAAAATATTATGGTATTTTTATATTTAAAACTAAATCAGCTTTTAATAATTTTGTTGAAGATGGTTGGCAAGCTGGAGCTCAAGCAGATGCTGCAGCCAAAGATGACAGTCAAGGAGGATCTATGGAAGGAGCAATAAGTATTTCTCCTGAAATTACATTTTATCAAGTAACTAAAAAAGGATTGGCTCTACAAGCTACCATTCAAGGTACTAAATATTGGAAAGATAAAGATTTAAATTAACCAAAAATTAAGATTTAAAACAAAAAAAAGAGCTGGAAATTCCAGCTCTTTTTTTTGTTTTATAAAATATTTGTTAATTCCAGAAAGCCGCATATAAGGCTACTAATATTAACATTATAGCAAATGAGCCAATGTTAAATAACGGACTCGTTTTAAACAATTCTTTTGAAATTTCAATTCCTTTTTCATCATCAGCACCTTTGTGTTGGGAGTAACTAACTAAAGCAATTACAATCATTGTTAAAACAGTTGTATATGCCATTTGATCCATAAATGGAACATTTACAAATAACGAACTAGTAGACCATCCATTAGGCGAAATTTTAAAATACATAGCAATTGGAATTGACGCTAACGCACCAATAATAGCACCTTTGTTTGTCGTTTTTTTCCAGAATAACCCTAACATAAATACAGCTAATATACCTGGACTTACAACTCCGGTATACTCTTGAATGTATTGAAAAGCTTGGTCTAAACCGCTTAGAAATGGCGCTATAAAACAAGCAATTACCAAAGCAACAGCAGCTGAAATTCTCCCCATATTCACGGTTTGTTTGTCACTTGCATTTTTATTGATGTATTGCTTGTAAATATCCATTGTAAAAATGGTAGATGTAGAATTTAACATTGATGCCAATGAAGATACAATGGCTGCTGCCAAGGCTGCAAAGGCCACCCCTTTCATACCAGTTGGTAAGAATTGTAATAACCAAGGATATGCTTTATCTGCTTGTTCTAGCGTTGGTAAATTCTTTAATCCTGCCGCTCCCAAACGAGCCATAATCTCAGGGTCATTCACCATAACATAAGCAGCAATTCCAGGAACTACTACAATTACTGGAATAATTAATTTTAAACCTGCAGCTAACAAAATACCTTTTTGAGCTTCTTTTAATGATTTAGCCGCCAATGTTCTTTGAATAATATATTGGTTGAAACCCCAATAATATAAGTTTGCAACCCACATACCACCAATTAAAACACCAATTCCTGGTAATTTATCATAGTAAGCACTGGTTTCATCAAAAATCATCACAAATCTTTCAGGTGCTGCATTATAAACAGTTTTAATCCCTTCAATTACACCTTCACCGCCCGAAACTGTATCCAAAGCTAAATAGGTTGTTACTAAACCTCCCATTACTAAAAACACCACTTGAATTACATCGGTCCAAGCAACTGCCGAAAGTCCTCCGTATAAAGAATAAGCAGCTGCAAATAAAGCCAAGCCCATTACGCCATAAACCATTGGAACGCCCATAATTGTTTCCAAGGCTAAAGAACCTAAATACAATACAGATGTTAAGTTTACAAATACATATAAAAAGATCCAGAAAATTGCTAAAATAGTTTTTAAGTTTGTTGAGAATCTTTTTTCAACAAATTCAGGAATGGTGTACAATCCTTTTTCAATAAA
>JADWMI010000047.1:0-3428 GCA_015767395.1 Bacteroidota bacterium
TGTTTCAGAACACGAAATTTGTATTCCAGATGGTTTGTGTGTAAGTTGAACTTTGGTTTCAACTTTATTCACATTCTGACCACCAGCTCCACTAGACCGTGCCGTTGTAATTATGATATCTGCTGGATTAATATCAATTTCAATAGTATCATCAACCAAAGGATAAACATACACCGAAGCAAAGCTTGTGTGACGTTTTGCATTACTATCAAAAGGAGAAATTCTAACCAAACGATGCACGCCATTTTCACCTTTTAAATAACCAAAAGCAAATTCGCCTTCAATTTCAATGGTAACAGTTTTAATACCTGTAACATCGCCAGCTTGAAAATTCAATTCTTTAACCTTAAATCCTTGATTTTGACTCCACATTAAATACATACGCATTAACATTTGAGCCCAATCACAGCTTTCAGTTCCACCCGCACCAGCTGTTACCTGAAGCACAGCGCTTAAACTATCGCCTTCTTCAGAAAGCATATTTTTAAACTCTAAATTCTCTACTAAAAGCATGGTTGCATTGTACAATTTTTCAACTTCTTCTTCAGAGGCTTCACCTTCAGAATAAAAATCAAAAAGAATAGCGATTTCTTCAAAATTTGTTACAATTTGGTTAAAATCATCGACCCATTTTTTTTTGGATCTCAATTCTTTCATAACCAATTCTGCCTCTCTTGGTTTGTTCCAGAAATCGGGATCTGCAGTTTTTTCTTCCTCGTTTGAAACTTCAATTTTCTTTTTATCAATTTCAAGATAGGTTTTTAAATGGTCAATACGTGTTTGTAATTTTTGTATGTGTTCGTTTGAAATCATTTTTCTTATTAAGTATTACAAAAATAACTTTTCAATTTGAATTACAGTAAATTAGTTAAAGAAACAATTTAAAAGTGATCATTACGATTTAAAAAATAAATGATAAATTTAAAAATTATAATAATTACGAACTCAAAAACTTGAACAATGAAATTATTTTTTTATGTGGTGACACTTTTTTGTAGTATGAATTTATTTGCGCAAAAGTCTTTTCAAAAGACTACTAAAATGAAATCATTCGAAGGGTTTTTTAATTTTTATTATGATGATACTTCTGATAAATTATATTTGGAGGTTGATAAACTAAATGAAGATTTTTTATATGTAAATGCGTTATCTGCAGGAGTAGGGTCTAATGATATTGGATTGGATAGGGGGCAATTGGGAAGTACGGCTGTGGTTAAATTTATAAAAGCAGGCAATAAACTATTGCTTATTCAGCCAAATTTAGATTATAGAGCAATTACGGATAATGTTGAAGAAAAAAAATCCGTAGAAGAAGCTTTTGCACAATCTGTACTTTTCGGTTTTACAATTGAGGAAGAGAAAGGGAATTCTTTTTTAATTGATGTTTCAGCATTTTTTTTAAGAGATGCACACGGTGTTTCAAAACGATTACAGAATTCACAGCAGGGAAATTACCAATTGGATATAGGTAAAAGTGCGTTTTATTTGGAAAGGACGAAGGCTTTTCCAAAAAATGTTGAATTTGAAGCTATTTTAACTTATAAGGGTGAAGCAAAAGGAAGAAATATAAGAAGTGTAACGCCAAATGCATCCTTGGTTTCCATACGTCAACATCATTCTTTTATTGAGTTGCCAGATGAAGATTATAAAATGCGTGCATTTGATACCAGATCAGGTGCCATTGGTTTTTCTTTTTTAGATTATGCAACACCAATAGCATCTCCTATTAAAAAGCAATATATTATTCGTCACAGATTAGAAAAGGAGCATCCAGAAGCTGAAATTAGTGATCCTGTTGAGCCTATTATTTATTATTTAGACAAAGGAGTTCCTGAACCAGTGCGTTCAGCATTGTTGGAAGGTGGTAGTTGGTGGAATGAAGCATTTGAATCAATTGGCTATAAAAATGCATTTCAAATCAAAATTTTACCAGAAGAGGCAGACCCGTTAGATGTTCGATATAATGTTGTACAATGGGTGCATAGATCTACTCGTGGTTGGTCTTATGGCGGAAGTGTTGTGGATCCCAGAACTGGAGAAATATTAAAAGGGCATGTTAGTTTAGGATCGCTTAGAATTAGACAAGATTATTTAATTGCTCAAGCATTGGTTGGTGCAACTGATAAGATAGGAGATGACAATCCTTTATTGCAAATGGCTTTGGCAAGAATAAGACAACTTTCAGCACATGAAATTGGTCATACACTAGGTTTTACTCATAATTTTGCCGCAAGTTATAGCGACAATGCTTCTGTGATGGATTATCCGCATCCTTATGTGAAATTAACAAATGGAAAAATTGATATTTCACAAGCTTATGGCGTCGGAATAGGAGCGTGGGATAAGGTAACTGTAGCGTATTCGTATCAAGATTTCCCGGATAATTTAGATGAATCAAAAGCGTTAAATAAGATGCTTCAGAAGGCAATAAATAAAGGTGCATTGTTTATTTCAGATTCAGATGCAAGAGCCCCAGGAGGTGCCCATGTTTATGCACACTTATGGGATAATGGATTAAACCCTGCAAAAGAATTGGATAGGGTTTTAAAAGTAAGAAGGGAGGCCATTAATAATTTTTCTATAAAAAACATGAATGAAAATGAACCTTATTCGGTTTTAGAAGATGTATTTGTTCCTTTGTATTTTTTCCACAGATATCAAGTTGAGGCTGCTTCAAAAATGATTGGTGGTTTAGAGTATTCATATGCTGTAAAAGGGGATGGACAAACCATACTAAAGCCAATAGACTCTGAGATTGAAAAAGACGCCCTTAAAAGCATATTAAATGCGGTAAGTGTTGAAGAATTAAAAATTCCTTTATCCATTTTAGAGTTGTTCCCTCCAAGAGCATATGGATTTAATAGAAGCAGAGAATCTTTTGTTTCAAAAACAGGTGTTTCTTTTGATGCTTTAGCAAATGTTTCTTCTGCTACAGAATTAGTAATGAATTTGTTATTTAATTCAGAAAGAGCAAATAGAATGATTCAACAAAAAGCAATTTATAAAAATCAAATGGGATTGGATCAAATGATAGATGCCGTTATAGAAGCCTCCTTTAAAAAGACCTATTCAAATGATTTTGACAATGAAATTCAGCAAACTATAAACCATGTTGTAATTCAAAATTTATTCGAATTATCTGTAACAAATAACACTACTTTTCAAGTGAAATCTATTATATTAGCTAAATTAAAATCATTAAAAAGTTGGTTGTCTTCAAATAATGCAACCAATTTACAATCAATGTATTTTAATGGATATATTCAGTTAATTGATCAATTTTTAAAAGAACCTAATCAATTTAAAAAAGATAATTCAGCTAAGATTCCTGATGGCTCTCCAATAGGAAGTGGAAGTTGTAGTAATGGACATTTATAAATAAAATAAGCATAATTTTTTCCAATGAAAATAAATTTAATTAGTGACAC
>JADWMI010000047.1:3528-12455 GCA_015767395.1 Bacteroidota bacterium
AGACTGGTGACTATAGAAAACACAACCAATAAAGGAGGAGGGGCTTGTTGGAGTTTTGAAGAGATTCTAAGAATTAAGAAAGTATGTAAAGCCAATAATTTAGCCTTACATTTAGATGGAGCACGTTTGTTTAACGCAATGGTTGCAAAAGGGGAAACACCTATTCAGTATGGAAAAGTATTTGATACCATTTCAGTTTGTTTGTCAAAAGGTTTGGGTGCACCAGTTGGTTCCTTGTTACTAGGGACAAAAGAACATATAGAAAAGGCCTTACGTATTCGTAAAATATTTGGCGGAGCAATGAGACAGGCAGGATATTTAGCTGCAGCAGGAATTTATGCTTTAGACAATCATATTGAACGATTGGCTATAGACCATACACGAGCTAAAGTTATAGGGGCTGCATTGCAAAATTGTGAATTTGTGAAAAGTGTTGAACCAATTGAAACCAATATTATTATTTTTAATGTTTCAGATTCCATATCAGAAGAAGCGTTTATAAGTCGACTAAACGATGCAGGAATTGGATTAATATCTATGGGGCAGGGTAAATTACGAATGGTAACACATCTCGATTTTTCAGAAGAAATGCTGGAATCTGTTGTTCATACCTTAGAACATATTTAACAAATCATTCAAAATTATTTTTAGATGTAATTATTAAGGGTTTATTTCGACTGATGTTTGAAATAATCACGAATATGAAAAAGGGAATTCTTTTTATTACGGTATTGTTATTTTCGGTAATGCTGAATGCACAATCAAATCAAACTAAAAAAACAAAAACGGGATCAATTATGGAAACTGCAACTTTTGCTAATGGGTGTTTTTGGTGTACTGAAGCTATTTTCCAACGATTAAAAGGTGTTGAAAAAGTGACTTCGGGTTATACAGGAGGAAGTGTGAAAAATCCAACCTATAAAGAAATTACTACTGGTACGACAGGACATGCTGAAGCCATTCAAATTGAGTTTGATGCTTCAATAATTTCTTATCAAGAAATATTGGAAGTATTTTTTGCCACACATGACCCTACAACATTAAATAGACAAGGTTACGACGTTGGCTCGCAATACCGATCAGCTATATTTTATCATTCAGAAAATCAAAAAGAAGTAGCCGAATCATTTATTAAAGCGTTAATAGATGCAAATGTTTTTCCAGATAAAATTGTTACTGAGGTAACGCTGTTTGATGCATTTTTTATTGCTGAAGATTACCATCAAAATTATTATAACAACAATAAAAATCAAGGTTATTGTCGGGCAGTTATCAATCCAAAGTTAGATAAGCTTATTAAAAACTATGGTTCAAAATTAAAGGAACAATAATATTTATATTTTATGGTTATGTAGTGGATTGTGAATTAATTATCAAATGACTAAAAAATATAAACAGCTGTTGTTAAGCATTCTTTTTGATGGTATTGGAATGCTTTCTTTTGTTATTCCAGGAATAGGTGAGTTTTCAGATGTTATTTGGGCACCAGTATCTGTTTATATTATTACAAAAATGTATAAAGGAACCGTTGGGAAAATAGGTGGTGTTGTTTCTTTTTTAGAAGAGATTGGTATTTTTGGAACAGACTTGTTACCCACTTTTACCTTAACTTGGTTCTATACCTATTTGATAAAAAAAGAAAAAGATTCTTAATTTTCTTTAAATAAAAATTTAAACCCCATTCTAGACAATGTTTTTTTAGAGAAATTCTTAAAGAATTTAAATTGACCAAGACAAAATCCAACCAACGGTAAGGTAAATTGATAAATTAAGAAAATCAACAGTATTCTTATTGGCCAAAATAACCAAGGGTCGGTTGTTTCTTTGGCTAACCCAATAAACTCAGTTATCGGTTTTGCAACCCAAGCAGCAAATGAACCATTAATTGAAAAAACAAGAATAATTAAAATTACTTGTATGTTTGAAGTTAGACCCCATCGTTGTTTTAGTTTCTCCATCTTAAATTAAATCTGGGCAAAAATACATTAATATTTTTAATAGAAAATTTTGAAGCGAAAATTGTTCATTAATTTTTATATCTGAAATTTGCTTAATTCCTTTTGTATTATTTATCTTTCGAAGAATTTTAAATTTATTTAATGAAGAAATTAGCATTACATTGGAAAATATTGATTGCACTAATTTTAGGGGTGGTTTTAGGAATATGGCTACCAGAATACGTGAAATATGTAAGTTGGATGGGCGATTTATTTATGAGAGCTCTAAAAATGGTGATAATTCCGCTAATTTTAACATCTATCATTTCAGGAATCGTGAATATTGGAAGTCTTGAGAAATTAGGAAAAATTGGATTGAAAACAATATCATATTATTTGGCCACCAGTGTCTTCGCAATTGTAACGGGCCTCTTTATTGTTAATTTACTTAAACCTGGCGTAGGAGCTGATTTGGGTTTTGTGAGTGAAGTTGAAGGTTTGGCTTTAGCTAAAGAATCTTTTGGACAAACTTTAATAAATATTATTCCTACGAATGTAGTTCAAGCTATGGCCGAAAACCAAATGCTTTCTGTGATATTTTTTGCTGTTTTGATTGGTCTTTTCATCACTAAGATTTCTAAAAAACATAAAGAATTTTATATTAATATATTTAATGGAGGATTTGAATTGATGATGAAAATTACTGAATTCGTTATTAAATTTACGCCTTATGGCGTTTTTGGGATTGTAGCTTTTCAGGTTTCGCAACAAAAAGATCTGATAGAAGTAGCAGGAAGACTAGGGCTTTATATGGTTGCAGTAATTTTAGCCTTAATTATTCATAGTTGTATTACACTTCCTTTAATATTAAAAATTATTGGAAGAATAAATCCTTTATCTCATATCAAGGCGATGTCGACCCCTTTATTAACAGCATTTTCCACTTCATCATCTTCAGCAACACTTCCTTTAACTATGGAAGCTGTTGAGCACAAGGCAGGAGCATCTAATAAGATTACTAGTTTTGTATTACCACTTGGGGCAACAATTAATATGGATGGAACGGCTTTGTATGAATGTATAGCTGCAATTTTTATAGCACAGGCCTATGGAATTGATCTAAGTTTTGGAGAGCAAATAGTAGTAGTGATAACGGCGCTTTTAGCTTCAATTGGAGCAGCAGGCATTCCCATGGCAGGACTTGTAATGATAACGGTTATTCTTTCAGCTGTTAATTTACCTTTAGAAGGAGTAGGCTTGATTTTAGCTGTTGACAGAGTTTTAGACATGTTCAGAACAGCGGTTAATGTATGGAGTGATAGCTGCGGAACTGTTTTAATTGCTAAATCCGAAGGAGAACATCTTAAAGTATAAAAATTAAGTTGTATTAATAGTTGTTTTTTAATGTACTCTTATTAACAAATTGATGTTGAAAGATACTCGTTTAGGATTGATTCATAAATACTTTAAAAGGGGTGGTGGACTTGCCAATTGTACATCATCAATTTTATCTATGTGAAAGGGGACAATAAAGGTATTTTATGAAGTTCATAATAGGATTGTTAAAATTTATAATCATCCTAAAAATCTATTTTTTATTTCCAAAGAAGGAATCATACAAGATTTTTGTTTGCCAAACCATTTATACCTGTTTTTTGCAATGTAATTGTAAATAAAATCTCTTATAAATTTAGGAATTATTATTAAATAATAAATTAATTTATATCCGCCATTTAATTGTTTGGAAATAAGCAGTGCAGCTTTTGATTTATCGTAAATAATATTATTTTCAATCAGAATAATAGAGCTAAAATCTGTTTTTTCTGAATGGAATTGTAACAAAATTTCCTTTGCAACGTCTGATTGAAGAGAGGCAAATAGAAAATGCTCTTTTTGATCGTGTTTAATGATAAAATTGACTGCTGAATTGCACAGATTACACACACCATCAAAAAGAATGATTGATTTGTCTTTAAAGTTGTTCACAGAGCAAAGTTACATATCTTTTAACATAATATTAGTAACTACTCTCACTAGCAATTTTTAATTTCGTTTAAAACAAATAAACAAATGATAAAGATTGAAAATCTAGAAAAATCATACCCTATAGGGAAAGATTCACTTCACGTTTTAAAAGGTTTAAATTTACATATAAAAGAAGGCGAGTTTGTTGCCATTATGGGATCTTCAGGTTCTGGGAAATCTACACTTTTAAATATAGTTGGATTGTTGGATAACCATGATTCGGGAACCTACCATTTAAATGGACAATTAATTGAAAATTTAGATGAGAAAAAAGCTGCAGTTTTAAGAAACAAATTCTTAGGTTTTGTGTTTCAATCATTCAATTTAATCACTTATAAAACAGCTGTTGAGAATGTGGCTTTACCTTTGTATTATCAAGGTATAGGAAGAGCTGAACGCCAAAAAATAGCGATGCAATACCTTGAGAAAGTTGGATTGGCTGATAGAGCCAACCATTTACCAAACGAGCTTTCGGGTGGTGAAAAACAAAGAGTTGCAGTAGCACGTGCATTGGCAACGCAACCAAAAGTGGTTTTAGCCGATGAACCTACTGGAGCACTTGATTCTGCAACATCAGATTCAGTAATGGAATTGTTAAAAGATATCAATCGTGAAGGAATGACTGTTTTTGTTATTACCCACGAGGAGGACATTGCTGAACAAACTGATAGAATTGTTCGTTTAAAGGATGGTATTATTATTAGTGACGAAAAAGTTAACAAAAAAGTAAACGTTTAAAATATGTTCGATTTAGATCGTTGGCAAGAAATTTTTCAAACCATTGGCAAAAATAAATTAAGAACTGCACTGTCTGGTTTTACAATTGCATTTTCCATTTTATTGTTTACCTTATTATTTGGCGTTGGAAATGGACTAAAACATACTTTTGAAAAACAATTCGCAGGTGATTCTCAAAATTCAATTTATATAAACTCTGGAAGAACGACAAAACCGTATAAAGGTTTGCAAAGTGGTAGAAGAATTCAATTTAGAAACGATGATTCTAAATTTATGAATGATAAGTTTGAGGATGAAATTCAATTTTTCAGCCCAAATATTCAGCGCAGTATGCAAGCCATTTATAAAGGCGAACAAAATAGATATACGGTAAGGGCGGTTTATCCAGATTACCAACCGCTAGAATCAGCAGTTATTCAAGACGGTAGGTTTTTATCTTATTTGGATATTGATAAAAAGGCTAAGGTTGTCGCTATTGGGCGATTGGTTGAAAAAGATTTATTTGGGCAATTAAGTGCTTTAGGTAAAAATATCAATTTAGAAGGTATTTCATATAAGGTAGTGGGCGTTTTTAATGATCCGGGAGGAGATAATGATGAGCGCTTTATTTATACTCCTTTTACAACTTTTCAAGGGATGTATAAACCTAATGATGAGTTGGATTATTTCGGACTTACATTTAATCCGAAATTGAATGTAGATCAGGCATTGGCATTTAGCAATTTATTGACCAAAATGCTAAAAGAAAAACACAATATAGATCCAAGAGATCAAGGTGCAATTCGTGTGAGAAATTATGCTGAAGGGACAAAAAATGTTCAAGCATTTATGATGGTTCTTAATATTATTATTTTATTTATTGGTATAGGAACGTTAATAGCAGGGATTATTGGTATTAGTAATATTATGGTTTACATAGTTAAGGAACGCACCAAAGAATTGGGAATACGAAAAGCTTTAGGAGCTACACCAAAATCAATTGTAGGAATGATAATGATGGAATCGATATTTGTGACAGCACTAGCGGGTTATTCGGGGTTGTTAATTGGTGTTTTTACTTTAAAAGCAATTGGGAAGAATTTAGAGAAATATTTTATTTTAAACCCTAGTGTAGAAACGTATGTGGTTGTTGGAGCAACCATAGTTCTGGTAATTGCAGGAACAATAGCAGGGTATATTCCTGCAAAAAGGGCAGCAAGTATTAAACCAATAGTAGCATTAAACGACGAATAGATATGTTTAAATTTTTATTTGATAAAGATACCTGGCAAGAAATATATAGCAGTATTCGAAAGAATAAAATGCGAACAGGAATTACCATTATAGGGGTAATGTGGGGTATATTTTTGTTAGTTGTTTTGTTGGGAGCAGCAAGAGGTATGGAAAATAATTTTAATAAATTATTTGGAAATTTCGCTACGAATAGTGTATTTGTTTGGGCACAGCAAACAAGTAAACCTTTTAAAGGATTTCAAGAAGGGAAAGGGTTAACACTAAAAGTATCAGATTTAGAAAGTATTAAAAAGGAAATAAAAGGATTAGAATTTGTTGTACCGCGTCATCAAACACAAGCAATGGCGATCAATAATTTTAAATCTGGAACCTTTGGAATTTTTGGTGATTACCCAGAACTGGATAAAGTTCAGAAAAAAGATTTGGTATATGGTCGGTTTATAAATGATAACGATATTAAAGAAAAGAAAAAGATATGTGTTATTGAAGAAGAAATCTACAAACAATTATATGATTTAGGTGAGCAACCTATAGGTACGTATATAAAAATAAACGACATTAACTATAAGGTAGTTGGAATGTATAAGCAAGGTCAGGTGGGAACCGGCGGACCTCAAGGAAATATTCATATTCCCTTTACAACTTTTCAGCAAGTGTACAATCGGGGAGATAGTATAGGATGGATGATGATTACAGGGAAACCTGATTTTGACATTACGCAAATTGAAGCTGATGTTAAATTATTACTTAGAAATTTACATAAAGTACATCCAAAAGATGAACGCGCCTTTGGTAGTTTT
Organism: Bacteroidota bacterium; assembly: GCA_015767395.1. The sequence continues at coordinate 10,262 of JADWMI010000047.1, forward strand.
AATTTAGGAAAAGAAATAGCCAAAGTAACAGGGTTTTTAACAGGGATGCAGTTTTTAACTTGGTTTGTTGGTATCGCAACATTAATTGCAGGTGTATTTGCCATTGGTAATATTTTATTGATTACTGTAAAAGAACGGACCAAAGAAATTGGAATTAGGAGAGCTTTAGGTGCGAAGCCTTGGGAGATAAAAAGACAAATTATTTTAGAATCTGTGTTTTTAACAAGTATTGCTGGTGCTTTAGGTATTATTTCAGGTGGTTTTGTTTTATTTCTAATAGATGCAACAGTGGGTAAAGGACCAGATGCAGCCCTTTCAAACCCAACGGTTGATATTCCAATTATTTTAATTGCGGCCTTAACACTTATAGTATTAGGGACCTTAATAGGGATGATTCCTGCCCAAAACGCAGTAAGTATAAGACCAATAGAAGCATTAAGAGAAGAATAAAATATTATAAATGAAAATTAGGTTTTTCATTTTTTTTAAACAAAAAGAACATTTAATAAGAAAACAATCAACTGATGAAAAAAACATTAATTTTTGGATCAATAGCAGTGCTATTAATTGCCGTTTTAGCCTGGTTTGGAATGAAAAACAGTAAAAATCCAATTGAGTACGAAACCGAAAAACCTTTTAAAACCAATATTGTTAGAAAAACAGTCGCTACTGGTAAGGTAGTGCCATTGGAAGAAGCAGAAATTAAGCCTAAAGTTTCAGGAATTATTGAGGAAATATTTGTTGAAGAAGGCGCTAAAGTGAAGGTTGGAGATTTAATTGCTACCATTAGAGTTGTACCAAATGTGCAGTCTTTAAACAGTGCGCAAGGAAATGTAAAATCAGCCACATTACGTTTTGAAAACACCAAAGTTTTATATCAAAGAAACAAAAGTCTTTTTGAAAAAGGTGTGATTTCACGCCAAGAATTTGAAACGGCCGAATTAAATTTTGAAAGTTCTAAGCAAGAATTAAGGAATGCTCAAAATAACCTAGATATCATAAAGAAAGGTTCGGCAGCAGGTATGGGAAAAACAGCTAATACATTTGTGAAAGCTGAAATTTCAGGAACCATTTTAGAAATTCCTGTACGTAAAGGAACACAAGTGATTGAAAGTAATACGTTTAATGCAGGTACTACAATTGCAACGATTGCAGATATGACTAAAATGATCTTTGAAGGGAAAGTTGATGAAGCGGAAGTGGGTAAAATAAAAGATGGAACTGAATTAGAAGTTTCGTTAGGTGCAATTGAAAAGAAAAAATTTCCTGCAAAATTAAATTTTATAGCGCCAAAAGGAACTGAGGAAAATGGTGCTGTACAATTTAAAATTAAAGCTGATGTGACTTTAGATGACGCATATTTTGTACGTGCTGGTTATAGTGCAAATGCAGATATTGTTTTAGAACAAAAGGATAGTGTACTTTCAATTAAAGAAGGTTTATTACAGTTTGATAAAAAAACAGAAACACCATATGTTGAAGTTAAAACAGGGGATCAGGATTTTGAAAAAAGAGATGTAGAATTGGGTATTTCAGATGGGATTAATGTAGAGATTCTTTCAGGAGTAACTATGGAAGATGAAATTAAGATTTGGAATAAAACATCTAAAAAAGAGGATGAAGACGATGATAATAACAATTAGATGATTTTTATTGAAATATTAAGAGCGTTTTAATTTATTTTAAAACGCTTTTTTTATATCTTTATGCAAGTACTTTTCAAATATTTTGTTTTGAAAAATGAGTTTTATGATTTTTATCAGAATTAATATTAATAAAAAGTATGAAATTTATAATATAATTTAAAAGCCAGCAGATATATGGAAAGTCAGGTATTGTACTTAAGTGACCTAAATTTTAACCTTGAAGTTTGGAAAAGAGAACTGAAATTTCAAGAAAGTGAAATGGATTATTTTGAAGAAAAATTAGAACATGTAGCCATTCGTAATCTTGGAACAGATGTTATGAGGCAATTGGAAAGTTTTCAAAATAAAATAATTCGCGAGAGAGAAGTGATGGGGCATTTAAGGCATAGAATTAGAATGAAAAAACGTGAAATTGCGCAAGCAAGATTTGATAACAAGCCTGAAGTTGTTTTTCACGAAAAGCAAGTTTTATTAAAAGATGAAATGAAAACTTTTGTGAAAATGCATTATGATTTAAAAGAAGATATGATGGATTTCTTCTTAAAATA
>JADWMI010000202.1 GCA_015767395.1 Bacteroidota bacterium
AGCGCCAACAGGAACACCTCCTCTTGGAATAGCGACTATTAATACATTTTCTTGATTGTGATATTCAAGTAATTTATTTGCGAGTAAATTGCCGGCTTCTTTTCTATTGGGAAACATAATTACTTATTTTAAATAGTTGTCAAACCATTCACTGCTTAGGTTTGCTACCTTTTCTAATTTTCCTGGTTCTGAAAATAAGTGTGAAGCGCCGTCAATAATTTTTAATTCACAAATTCCCTTTATTCTCAATTTTGCCTGATTGTTTAATTCTATTATAGGATAATCATTACCTCCAACAATTAAAAGAGTAGGGGTATTAATACTGTTTAAAATTCTTAAAGCATGATCTGGTCTGCCACCTCTGGAAACCAAAGCTTTCACTGTTTTACTCATTTTTGCAGCAGCTCTTAGCGCTGATGCAGCACCGGTACTTGCACCAAAATAGCCTATTGGTAAATGTTTTGTGTTTTTTTGGTGTCCAACCCATTTGGTGACTTTTAGAAGTCGTTCAGTAAGTAATTCAGTATCAAACCTGTTTTCATAAACAGCATCTTCTTGTGGTGTTAAAAAATCGAAAAGCAAACTTGAGAATCCTTTTTTCAACAGTAAATTTGCCACATAGTTATTTCGAACACTCAATCTGCTGCTGCCACTTCCGTGAGAGAATATTACAATCCCTTTACTAAATTCAGCCAATCTTAAATTCCCTTTTAGATGTATATTATCTAGTTTAATTTCAATTTCTTTATAAGTTTCTTGGAGGTCATTCATTGATGTATATTTAAATTAAAAATTCTTCAAATATTAAAGATTTCAATTCTTTAGGAAGCTCAGTTCTAATATCATTTAACTCTCCGTGCGAAACGTATTTACGCAATGCTAAGAATGTTATTTTAATATATTTTGTAGTTTCCGCATCTGATCCAAAATCATGTACAGCCGTAACGCCATCAAACCTGTTTATTAAATCTATAAATTCAATTAAACTTTTAACCCGTTGTTTTTTATGACCAGACCATCCGTTTACATACACGGCTTTTAAAAACATTGGAAATTGAGCAATTAGTTGTAATGATTCTTCAGTTGAAATAACTTCTCTTAAGCCATGCAAGACAGCTGATAATATACGTCCGGCTTTATTTTTATCTTCAACCTTTAATTTTTCAGCATACGCTTTCATAAAAGTGTTTGCTTCTACTGCGTATTGGTTAAAATTTAGTGCCATGATTTTTTATTTAAAGTTAAAATTCATAAATATCCCATTTCTGATCCTTCTTTTTAACAGCTATTAAATGTGGAGCAATAAATTTTGAATAAAAAACAGGTGGTGTTTTAGGTTTTGTTTTAGGTGAATTATTACTTCTAGGATTCTCTAAATATCGCACCATTTCTCCAGAAGGGTTGATAATAAAATCTTCAATTTTAGAATAAATGATGTCTTTTTTTAAAACTTCATTATGGCCAATTACATCTTTTGAAGTTATAATAACAATGGCAAAACCATTTTTAAAATTAGTTGCATTTAAATAGTTTGGTTTAATAACTACATTCCCCGTTTTATCAATAAAGCCATAGTAATAAATATCACCAATTAATTTTTTAATTAAACAGCGCTCGTTATTAAATACGGGATAGGTTGATACTTTACCCATTTCATCCATTATATTGGTTAAAACAAGGTCGTTTCTATAATCAATAACTAAGGTTCCTTCTTTGTTGATAAACCCCCATTGACTCCCTTTTTTTATTGCAGCAAGTTCTTCTTGAAACGGAGTAACTTCATCAACATCATTAAAAATTTGTGCAAAAGAAACAAATTGAAACTGCAGGCAAATAATGATTATAATTAGATTCTTCATGACTTATTTTATTTAATATCATAAAGCTATTAATACATGGGGTTTTGTAAAATGATATTCCTCAATATATCAGCAATCAAATAACATTAAAATACATTGATTAAAAAGTAGTATGGAATATTTTAACTGATGGAGATCATTTCAATTGATTTAAATTGATTCTAATTTCGGTGTAATAAAAAATGAATTATTAACTTAAAAGAATATAGTATGTCACTTATTAAATTTAACAACCGATTTCCTTGGAATCTTCCTGTATTAGATAATTTACTTGATACAGATGAATATTTTGAACCAAATAGCTTATTACCAGCTATAAATATTAAAGAAAACGATGAAAATTTTGAAATTGAGTTAGCAGTTCCAGGATTTTCAAAAAATGATTTTAAAGTTTCCATTGAAAATAACCTGCTTCATGTTTCTGCCGAAAAAAGCAATAAAGAAGAAGAAAAAGAAGAGGGCTATATTAGAAAAGAATTTAGTTACAACTCTTTTAAAAGAACTTTAAGATTACCTGAAAACATCAATCAAAAAAAAGAAGTTAAAGCCACTTTTAAACATGGAATTCTAAAAATTAACTTATTGAAGTTAGATATTGTTAAACAGATTCCAAAAAAAATGATTGAAGTTGTTTAACTATTACAATACAGCAAGTGAGATTTCACTTGCTGTATTTTTTAACCTTCTAAATTTATTTAAAAATGAAAAGTAAAATAATTAAAGATTGGCAAAATAGAGAAAAAGACGCTCAAGAGTTACACAATGATTCAAAATTATGGCTTTCTGAAATAGATTTTATTAGTGATGAAATTCGTTTTTTGGAACATCTATTAAGCGCTAAATATATTGATTGTTTATCTGCTGGTTTATACCAAAAAATTGAAGAGTTTGTCTATAAAATTTCAGAACAAAAAAAAGTGGGTGAAACAATTAGGATCGTTATAAATGAACAGGAAACAATCTTGTTAGATTTGATTCAAAAAAACAATGTAACGAGTAATAAGAATTACTTAGAAAACCATAAGAAATTAGAATTTGAAGTGAATTATTATTCGAAAAAGTACAAACGATTAAAAAGACAAATTTTTGAAATTGTTGAAAATGTGATGAAGAATAAGGATCGAAAAAAGTTGGTTTAATAAATCTTAATTATAACACTATTCCGCAAATTGTATTACTGTTTTCCAGATAAAGGTTGACTAAAAATTGAAGCAAATGACATTTGTAGATTATTATAAAATATTGGGAATAGATAAAACAGCTACTGATAAAGAGATAAAAAAGGCTTATAGAAAGTTAGCGCGAAAATATCACCCAGACTTAAATCCGAATAACAAAGAAGCTGAAAAAAAATTCAAAGAAATTAATGAAGCCAATGAGGTTTTAAGCAATACGGAGAATAGAAAAAAATACGATAAATACGGAAAAGATTGGCAACACGGAGAAGAATTTAAAAAAGCGCAGCAGCAAAATAAAAGACAATATCAACAACAAGGCTTTGGTGGTGGAGGATATTCCGAACAAGATTTTTCAGATTATTTTGAATCTATGTTTGGGGGTGGAAGTGGTTTTTCAGGACAAAGATCTGGGGTGAAATATAAGGGACAGGATTTTAATGCAGCACTTAAGCTGAACCTTAAAGACGTTTACAAATCGCATAAACAGGTTTTAACAGTTAATAATAGTAATATTAGACTTACCATTCCGGCAGGTATTGAAAATGGCCAAGTTATCAAAATAACTGGGAAAGGTGGTATGGGCGTAAATGGCGGTCCTAATGGTGATTTGTACATCAAGTTTTCCATTACCAATCGCACACAATTTAGGCGAGATCGAAATAATTTATACACTTCAGTTGATTTAGATTTGTATACAGCTATTTTAGGCGGAGAAATTACAATTGACACTTTTAGCGGAAAAGTAAAATTGAAAATAGCACCTGGAACTCAAAATGAAACGAAAGTTAAATTGAAAGGAAAGGGGTTTCCTATCTATAAAAAAGAAGGTCAGTTTGGAGATTTAATTATTACCTATAAAATTAAAATACCAACTAAATTAAGTGATAAAGAATTGGTGCTATTTAAAGAATTGCAAAAATTAAGATAAAATGGGGATTCAAAATTTAATACTTGTCGAAAAACTTTGTACACATTATGATGTTGAATTGTCTTTTTTTAAAGAATTGGATAATGTTGGCTTAATAGAGATTGTTATTATGAATGAAACCCAATTTATTCATCAAGATAAATTATCAGATTTAGAAAAAATGATTAGGCTTCAACGTGAATTAGATCTTAATTTAGAAGGCATTGATATTGTTTTAAATCTGCTACAAAAAGTAGAAGCTTTACAGCGTCAATTAAACGCTGTTAACAATAGATTAAGGCTTTATGAGAATGATTGATAAAGCAAGATGATATCAAAAAAAGAATAGATTTACTCATTTGCTCCCAAATATGTCCAATTTCCATTTTCTTTAGAAAATTTTGAGTTTTCTTGAATCACGTTAATAGATCCATTTTCCATAAAGAAAGCTTTAAACGCTACAGTATCATTTGTTGAGTTAAGGATTTCAAGCTTTAACCAGTTCACAGATTTAGTCCATTTTTCAATTTCCCTTTTTTCTTGTTTAGAGGGTCTGGTAGTGCTGTGATGACTTTTTTGTAAATACTCAATATTAGCGAGTACAAAAGCACTATATCTGGAACGCATTAATACTTCAGCAGAGGTAACTGAATTAATATTTTGATGTGCTTTTTTACAACAATCACTATATTTTTTGTTCGGATTACAAGGGCATTGCATAGTTTCTAGTTTAATAATTCGGATTTGTCTTTAATTCTAAAACAACGTTCTTTTCCTAAATACAAAGGGTCACCAAATTCTTCGGACCAAAATCCTTCTAAAATATCATTTGAAATACAGCGATATACTACAACACCTTTATAGGTATTATCACCTTCACCTTGATAGCTAAAGTTAATAACCAATATATTGTCTTTAAAAAAGCCAGATCCTGTTTGCTCTTGATCCTTATGAATGATCCATTTTGCCAGAATTCTTTTATTAGAGTCAAGCTCTA
>JADWMI010000203.1 GCA_015767395.1 Bacteroidota bacterium
TTTGATATTATCTTCTGATAAATTTACGACTTTTGAAATTTCTTTAATTGATAAATCTTCAAAATAAAATAATGTAATAATTACCCTTTCTTCATCTGGTAATTTTAATAGTGCATTATTAATCACTTCTTTCCTTTCTTTTTCTTCTAAATACGTTAAAGAATCTTGTACACTTCCTAATTCCCCTTCTCTAATATTATCAATATCTTCAGAATAAACAAGTCTTTTATTTTTTTTAACCACATCTAAACTAGCATAATAGGCTATTTTATAAATCCATGTTGAAAATTTTGAATCTCCTTTAAAACTTGCTAAATTTTTATAAGCCTTTACAAAAGAATCTTGTGACACCTCTTCTGCTTCTTCCTTATTTTTTAAAATACCAATTGTTAAAGTGTATAACATATGCTTGTACTTTTCAACAAGAAAAGCAAATGCATTCACATTCCCATTTAAGGTCTGTGCTATATAGTATTCGTCGGGTTTGGTATTCATTTTTATATTTGACGATCATTAACCTCATCTGGTTACAAGTTAATTCAAAAAAATTTAATTTACATTTTTTGTAACCTACTTAGAACAATCATCGTCATACCAAATGAAACACATTAATAACTTAAAATTTATATTATGGTAGGAGCAGTATTTATCGCATTATTTATAATTATTTTCGGAATCTTTTATTTACACTATTCCTCAAGAAACAAAGAGCGTTTGGCTTTAATTGAAAAAGGAGCTGATGCTAGTATCTTTTTTAGCGCTAAAGCTGCGCAAAAAAAATCATCAGTCCCAATTTGGAAAATTTTAATTCTGAACATGTCTGTCTTGTTAATGGGTATTGGAGCAGGTGTATTTATAGGTTCTGTATTAGAAGCATATACCTTAATAGATGAAGACGTTGCTTATACAGGTTCTATCTTTTTAATGGCTGGACTAGGCTTATTCATTGGATTTACCTTATCTAAAAAATTAGTTGAAAAAGAATAAAATTACAACTATACAACATAAAAAAAGCACCCAATTGGGTGCTTTTTTTATTTTTATAAAGACTACAAATTTTCGAAATCTGTTTCCATTTTTATATAATCTAAAAACTCTTGTTTGGTTGAAGCATCTTTAAACTTCCCTCCAAATTCAGAAGTTACCGTGCTACTTTCAATGTCTCTAACTCCACGAGAATTTACACACAAATGTTTTGCATCAATTACACAAGCAACATCTTGCGTGCCTAGTGCATCTTGTAAGGCTTGAACAACTTGCATAGTTAAACGCTCTTGTACTTGTGGACGTTTGGCATAATAATCAACAATTCGATTCATTTTTGACAAACCAATTACATTCCCTTTTGAAATATAGGCAACATGAGCACGACCAACAATAGGCAATAAATGATGTTCGCAAGTAGAATAAACAGTTATGTTTTTTTCTACCAACATTTCACCGTATTTATAGTTGTTATCAAAAGTTGATAATTTTGGTTTATTTGCAGGATTTAAACCTGAAAACAACTCGTTTACAAAAGATTTTGCCACTCTTTTTGGTGTTCCTTTTAAGCTGTCATCTTCCAAATCCATTCCCAAAGTATTCAAAATGTCTTTTACATTTTCTTGAATACGTTTTATTTTTTCTTTATCAGAAATATCAAAAGCATCAGCTCTTAAAGGTGTTTTAGCAGAAGAACCTATGTGATCATCTCCCATTTCGTCTGTTTTATTTATCATTATTTCTTTCCCTTCAAACATTTTCTAGTTATTAGCCTGCAAATTTACAACTTTGTTTTAAAGTTGTGTGGTGATTTTAAGTAATTCTTCCAAACTACATTCTTGTTGCTCACCAGATTGCATATTTTTTAATGTGTATGTATTGTTCTCAACCTCTGACGAACCTACCATCACTACAAATGGAATTTCTCTTCTGTTGGCATAATTCATTTGCTTTTTCATCTTTGCTGCATCTGGATACAACTCCGATTTAATATTCAATTTTCTCAATTCAACCAAAGCTTTCATACAATAAGTAGCCTCCGTTTCGCCGAAATTAATAAATAACATTTTTGGTTTTGGTAATTCAACTGCCTCAAACAAATTCAATTCATCCAACACCAAGTAAATACGATCCAATCCAAATGAAATTCCAACACCACTAACATCTTTCAATCCAAATATCCCAGTTAAATCATCATATCTTCCGCCGCCACCAATTGAGCCCATTTTTACACCATCTGGTGCCGAAACCTCATAAATAGCACCTGTATAATAATTTAAACCACGTGCTAAAGTTACATCCAAGTCTAAATTTGCCGTTTGCAATCCTAAAGATTCAATATTACTTACAACAAAACGTAAATCATTTACACCTTTTAAACCTTCTTCAGATTTAGCCAACATTTCTTCAAGCTGATTTAATTTTTCTTGATTACTGCCATTAAAACTAAACAAAGGTTGCACTTTTTCAATTGCCGTTTCAGATATTCCTTTGGAAATCATTTCTTTCGTAACACCTGCTACCCCTATTTTATCTAACTTATCAAGGGCAACCGTAAAATCAATTAATTTGTCTGCTTCGCCAATAATTTCAGCGATACCAGCCAATATTTTTCGATTGTTAAGTTTGATAGTCGTACCAACCAATTTTAACTTACTAAAAACAGCATCGTATAATTGCACAAATTCAACTTCCTGCCATAAGCCTCTACTTCCAACCACATCAGCATCACATTGGTAAAACTCTCTAAAGCGTCCTTTTTGTGGTCTATCTGCTCTCCATACAGGTTGCATTTGATAACGTTTAAAAGGAAATTCAATGTCGTTTTGGTGTTGCACTACATAACGTGCAAAGGGTACTGTTAAGTCGTAACGCAATGCTTTTTCAGAAATTGATGACGTTATTTTTAAGCTATCTTTTGAAGTTAACAAATCATCATCAACTTTTGAAAGATAATCCCCAGAATTCAAAATTTTAAAAATCAAGCGATCTCCTTCATCTCCATATTTCCCCATCAATGTTGAAGAATTTTCAAAACTTGGTGTTTCTATAGGTTGAAACCCGTATACTTCAAAAACTTTCTTTATGGTAGAGAAAATATAATTGCGTTTCGCAACTTCAGTAGGTGAAAAATCACGTGTTCCTTTTGGTATGCTTGGTTTTTGTGCCATTATTAAAAATTAGTTTGCAAATATCTGAAATTTAAAAAACTAATTAAAGCTTTTCTAACATTGATTTCTCTTTGTCTGTAAGTTCAACCTCATTTGTGAATTTATCTTTGGTAGGAAACAACACCAACATCATAAAGGTTAAGATTCCCACTAAAATAAAATAAAAACTATTGTTAGAATACAATACGAAAATTGAGCACATTAAAGCTGGAAATTCTAACATAGCAATTCTAAAAATGTGTGCAGTACTATATTTTATTGATTTTTCAGTTAAATCAACCTTTTCAGGAATTTGTTTCAATAATTTTGCAAATAAATATTTGCTGGATAAATTACCTATAAATGAGATCAAAATTGCCAAATACAAAAATGCCTTGTCTTCTTGATAGGAGAAAAATAACTGGTCTTTTGCTGTAAAAGCCACATAAGCAGCAAATAGTAATACACCTATTAATAATACCAAATGAATTATTTGCAATGACTTTATGAAGTTTTTAGGTTCTTTAATGGTGTTCATATTTATAAATAATAATTTTTTACTTTTTATTAAAAATAGCGTTTGCTTTTTCTAAATCTTCGGGCGTGTCAATTCCAATCGCAATTTGATCTGTTTCAACCATTTTCACCTTTAATCCGTTCGCTAAAAATCGAAGATTTTCTAATTTTTCTGTAGCCTCCAAACGGTTCATTGGTAGTTTTGTAAATTGTAACAAAGCTTCCTTTCTAAAGGCATAAATTCCAATATGTTTAAAGTATTCAGCCGTAGATTTTTCTCTAGGATAAGGAATTGGAGAACGTGAAAAATACATGGCGAAATTTTGTTCGTCAGTCACAACTTTTACATTGTTTGGATTGTTAATTTCGGTTTCATCATCCATTCTAAACATTAATGAAGCAATTGCTATTTCATTTTTTTTATCTGTTTTAAAAACTTCTAATAAATTTTGCAGTGGTTTCATTTGCGTAAAAGGCTCATCACCTTGCACATTCACAACAATATCAACATCTAAATTTTCAACAGCTTCAGCTATGCGATCACTGCCAGATTCATGTTCTTTTTTACTTTTTATGGCTTTTCCACCATTTGAAATTATTTCATTAAAAATGATATCATTATCTGTTATTACGTAAACTTCATCAAATAAATTAGCTTGTTTTGTAGCTTCATAAGTTCTTAAAACAACTGTTTTCCCTGCTAAATCTTTCATTAATTTCCCTGGAAATCGACTTGCCTCAAAACGAGCAGGAATCATTGCGATCACTTTCATATCTAATTATTTTTTGTGTGAAATTCTTTTAAACGGCTGATACTTGCGTTCAGCTCAAAACCAAGTAATAGGATGATAGAGTTTATCCAAACAAATAGCATTAAAACAAGTAAAGTTCCAATGGATCCATACAATTCATTATAGTTCGAAAATTTCACTACATATATGGCAAACAACCTAAACATTACAATGGTTAACAATGTGGTTAACAATGCCCCCGGTATATAGGTGAAATCTTTTGTTTTTTTGGTTCCGTATTTATACAAAAACGAAACTGAAACAAATATTAGGACTAAAAAGAAAACTATGCCTCCATTTTTTAACCAAAAACCTTCATTTTGCACCCACCCTTTTTCAATTAAATCATGAATACCAATCGCGAAATAAACATTGATGGCAATTGTCGCTATTAGCACTGCCGATAAAATTAATGCCATTCCCATAGAAACTAGATACTGCCTAATTACATTCCTCATTTCCTTAATATGATACGAGTATTCAA
>JADWMI010000204.1 GCA_015767395.1 Bacteroidota bacterium
GATGCATAGTCAGACATAGCATATGGAATACAAAGCAGGCCATTATGAACTATAGAACCACAAGAATATATTACATTGGGTACATATCCTTCTCGTTCTATTTCATTTGGAATCATTAATGGCATTTTTAAGCGTCCAATTTCTTTCTCAGGATTGTCAAGATCAAATAAGCTAGCGCCCATAACATATTCCCTCATTTGCCCAACGGCATGCGTTAAAACTAGCCAGCCATCTTTTGTTTCAATGGGTGATCCACAGTTCCCAACTTGTACCAATTCCCAAGGGTATTTAGGTTCCTGGATTAATGTTGCATCATTCCATCTATTCAAATCATCAGAAAAAGAGATATAGTTATTTATGCCATCAATTCTACAAAGCATCGCATATTGCCCGTTTATTTTTCTTGGAAATAAAGCCATCCCTTTATTTCTTCCTACTTGGCCATTTATTGGTGAAATTTTAAAATGATAAAAGTTTTTAGTTGTAATAAGCTTAGGTAAAATTGTAATACCATCATATGCAGTATAGGTAGCGTAGTAAGTTATTTCGCCATTGTCTTCGGTGAATTTTACAAATCGAGCATCTTCAATTCCATTTTTTTCATTATCAGAAATAGGAAAAATAACTCTTTCCGAAATATCAGTATCCAATGAAAACATAATATCATAATGAGAAGAGGCTAACCACATAATTTCATCGCACAATATATCTCCAGACAAACACAAATCAAGTTCTTTCTTGGTTTCTTTAACGGCTCTTTCCAATTCTTCGTAATCAAAGTTTTCAGGTAAATTAGAAAATAGTTTGGTGGTTATGTCAGTATCATCTTTATGTAATTCCAAAAGCTCCGAAATAAAAAAATCTTTATTATACGCATGTCTTTTGATATTTTTTGCTTCATCTAACTTTTTACCCACTTCTTCGACTTGTAAATTACCATTTTCGTCAAGAGTTCCACCTCTAAATACAATAGAGGAAATATGCCCTTCTCCTGTAGCTCTAAAGCTAAAAATGACTCTTTTTTCTCCTTTTAACACTTCACTTTGGTCAGGATCTTCAATCATAGATGGGTTAAAAAATGCGGCTGATTCAATAGAATATTCTTTAGTGAAATAAGAGCCTATGAGCGTTTTCATAACAATATCAATTTCATTTGGATTGATATTTATTTCCTTTAATATATGAGATAACTTAATGAAATTGTTTTCAAATATTGATGAAATATTCCTATGACGCTTAGAATACCCTCTAAGAATCTTGGTTAATTCTTTTTTAGCGACCTGCTCTGAGAGGCCTAGAATTTTTAGAATAATTCTTTTACTTCTTTCATCACCAGAATAATTAAAGCGAGCAATAACTCTGCTAGAATCTGGACTGAAAAGGATGTCCTTTCTATTGACCTTTATCTGCATTTGCGAAATATTTTTTGGGAGTATTGTAAAGAGAAGAAAAAGTATTGGTATTTCATACTTGTTTACTAGGTAGTTATGTTCTATTTATTTTAATTTTCATTAAACCATAAAAAGCAGTTTAATGAAAACTAAACTGCTTTTTTATTTAAATAAATTTATTCATCTAAAATTCCAAAACAAACTTTTGTGTTAACCCTATATTCACTAATCTTATTTTCATTCACTTTAACTTGCATTTCGTTTATATAAACAGATTTAATGTTTTTTACAGATTTTGATGCTTCATTTATTACATTTTGTACTGCATCTTCAAAACTTACTTTTGAATTCCCTAAAACTTCGATAACTTTTAAAACTGACATAATATTTTGTTTTTATGATTAATATACTGTGAAATTATAAGTGATTATTGAGTTGCCAAATGATTTCCATCAATTTTAAAATCTTTTTTGGTATTACTTGATTTTAACTCTTTTATAAAATTAATATTTAAAAATAGCATTTACGGGTCTGCCTTGTACAGGCATTTCTTCAGCTTCTAAAACATATACTTTACCACCATTTATAAAAGTTTGTATAGCCGCTAAATTGGTAAGTGAAGTATTTTGAATTTCTTTTTTATTGTCTAGAATTAGTTTTCCGTTTTCTTTATTATAAACTCCAAATTGATCAATATTTTTTTCGACAAATAAAGCGTCTATTTTTCCAGATATGGCTGCAGGAATAATTTCATTTACTTGGTAAGAAATTTTTGGTGTATGGTATAGTTCCTGAAATTGATTTACTTGCTGTTTTTTTGTTTTTTCAAAGTAAGGTTTTATTATTTCCAAAGAGGCTTCATGCAATATGGTTTTATTTTTAAATTCTGGGTCTCCTTTACAATTTTCATCATAAAGGTTTGGGTAGGTATTTACCTTTTTGTAGCTGCTAAACACGTTGTTTGTACTCGCAATAACCAAAGGAGCCTTATTGTTTTTAATTGATTTGTTTACTGCATTGTCAATAGCTTTTAAAAAAGCGAAAATTTCTTTTTTTTCATCATCAATTCCTTCGCCATGTCCGTGAAAAACGCCCGAACTAAAAGCATTCTGGCCACTTCTAGATTGTAACATTTTTTGTTTGAAATCAAATCCAACCGCTTTTTCTAATGTATCAGGCGCTAAATTTCCAATATGAAGATTGGATAATCCATATTTGGAAGCTTTATATAATTGCACATAGTCCTGGCTCAATTCAAGTAAATAATAGATTCCTTCTTCTTCTTCATATAAAGGAAGCAGTGGTGTTAAATAAAAAGAATTTGCTACTTGTGTTTTAGTCTCAAACGGAATGGGAAGTGTATAATAATGCAATCCTTTTTTGTCTAAAAAAATAGCCAAACCTTCTGAAGGGTTTCTCCATAGTTCAATATCGGCAATAAGCGTTTCAATTGGTTTTAAATAAGTAGCTATTTCAGTATCACTTAGTTGATATTCTTTAAGCGTTTTATGGACATTTTTAATACATTTTTTTAACGTTTCTTGTGCTAAGTGTTCGTTTTGTTCTTTTCCTTTCTTATCCATTGGAAGATATATTGAAACACAATGCAAATAATGATTTGCAGCCAAAGTTTCAAAAGTTTTTATAGGTAGCGGATGAAATTCAGAAGTATACATAATTTGTTGTTTTTAGGTTATCAATTAAAATCAATTGTTATCTTTTTCACAATAAGAAATTGAATTACTAGGCATAATTAACAGTCTTTCGCTCTGCCTTATTGGTGTTTTCAATTCCCTTCAGCAAAGCATCGGGATTAAACGAAATACTATCAATTCCTTTGTTCACTAAGAATGCTGCAAAATCAGGAAAATCACTTGGTGCTTGCCCGCAAAATCCTATTTTGGTGTTTGTTTTATTGGCTTTTTCAATGGCCATGGCAATCATAGATTTGGCAGCCTTGTCATGTTCATCAAATAACTCGTTCATTAATTCAGAATCTCGATCAACGCCCAATGTTAACTGAGTTAAATCATTAGATCCAATAGAAAAACCATCAAATACTTCTGCAAAATCTTCAGCTAAAATTACATTACTAGGTATTTCAACCATAACGTAAACTTCCAAACCATTTTTACCTTGCTCTAATTCATATTCTGTCATAATTTCAATCACTTTTTGTCCTTCTTCAACAGTACGACAAAAAGGAATCATTACTTTAAGATTGCTTAGTCCCATTTGTTCACGTACTTTTTTTATGGATTTACATTCCAATCCAAAACCTTCCTTATATAAGTCGCTATAGTATCTTGAGGCGCCTCTAAAACCTAACATAGGGTTTTGTTCTTTAGGCTCAAATTGTTTTCCCCCAATAAGATTTGCATACTCATTGGTTTTAAAGTCACTCATTCTAATAATTACTTCCTTTGGATAAAAAGCAGCTGCAATTGTTGCAATTCCTTGTGCTAGTTGGTCAATGAAATAGGTTTCTTTATTGGTGTAATTTTCAGTTAGTTTTTCAATTTCCTCTTTGGCAATATTGTCTTTAAGGTCATCAAACTTTATCAAAGCCATTGGGTGAATTTTTACGCTGTGGGTTATAATAAATTCCATACGCAATAAGCCAATACCATTGTTTGGATAAGCAGACAATTGAAATGCTTTTTCGGGATCTGCCAAAATTAATTTCATTTCAGTTTTTGGCATTTTAATGGCTGAAAAATCAATTTCCGTTTTCTCAAAAGGCAGGTTTCCTTTGTAAACATATCCTGTCTTTCCTTCAGCACAAGAAATAGTTATTACATGACCATCGGCAATGATGTCAGTAGCATTGCCACAGCCAACAACTGCGGGTACACCTAATTCTCTGGCCACTATTGAGGCATGACTTGTTCTGCCGCCTCTATTTGTTATAATACCACCAGATTTTTTTAGTATTGGATCCCAATCAGGAGTAATGGTATTTGTAACTATAATTTCACCTTTTTGTAATTTATAAGCGTCTTTAGGTGAATTCAAAATCCTGGCTGTGCCGACAATTATTTTAGATCCAACAGCATTTCCATTACTAAGAATTTCGCTTTTTTCTAACAATTTATATTCAAAAAATATTTTTTTATTTTTTGTTTGATGCACTGTTTCTGGACGTGCTTGTATAATAAATAGTTGGTTGCTAATACCATCTTTTGCCCATTCTATATCCATGGCTTTTTGATAGTGCTCTTCAATAACTAAGGCCCATTTAGCAAGTAATTGTACTTCCTCATCGGTCAAAACAAATTGTTTTTGTTTGCTTAAAGGTGTTTCAATGTTTAGTAACGATGCATGGTTGTTAGATTCTGCATAAATCATTGTTTTTTCTTTGGAACCCAATTTTTTTTGAATAATACTGTTTTTACCGATCTTAAGTGTAGGCTTAAACACATAAAACTCATCAGGTATTACAGTTCCTTGAACAATATTTTCGCCCAAACCCCAAACGCCAGAAAGTAAAATTATATTTTCAAAACCAGATTCTGGTTCTAAAGT
>JADWMI010000048.1:0-2399 GCA_015767395.1 Bacteroidota bacterium
CTTTTTTATGCAAACTATCTATGGGTAACCATTGTGTTAAATTAGTTGAAGTGCCCGTTTTAGTTTTTGGTATAATAAGTCCGTTGCTATTGTTTTTCCAACCTAATAAAAGACCTGAAACTGAAATAAAAAAGAAAAATATAAATAATGTTGCGCCAGTAATACGATGCACTTTCCTAAATAATCTTATAATTTTTGCTTGGCGTTTTCTTGAGGTATGGTAGGTCATTAATTAAATAAAAGGAGTGTGAATTATCAATGACAGTTTATGTGATTTTACCATGTTTTCGATATGGAATTTTTCTTTTGGAATAAATCCTTTTAACATTAATGCAATTCCAAAAATCATTAATAAAATACCCATTCCGCGTTTTACTTTATATATTACAGAAGGGGTTAATTTCTTTTTTAACTGTTTGGCCAGCACAATTTTTCCAATATCTGTAACAAAGTAACTTATTAATATTATTGAAAAATAATTGAATATTTTTTGTGAATCCATTTCTAAATTTGGACCTACAACAACAATCATTCCCAGCCAAAACGCCAAAACACCAATATTGATGAAATTGAGTAAAAATCCTTTAATAAAGAGATTTATGTAGTTGGTTTTTTTACGAAACACCAGGGTTTCATCTACCACCTCTGTTTTCTGGCTTTTATCTAAATAGGTAATAATACCATAAACCAGTAGAATGATACCGCCGATAAAAAACAATCGTGGGTCGTCTTTTATGCGTTCCAGTAAACTTTTACTTCCGTAATAAGCAATTAAAATAAAAGCAACATCTCCTAAAACAACACCTAAATCAAAAGCAATGGCAGCTCTAGCGCCTTTTGTAATGCTCGTTTGAATGAGCATAAAAAACACTGGACCAATCATAAATGACAAGAAAAAACCGACTAATACAGCTTCCTTAAGATCGAGAAAAGACATATTTTGATGTTAAAAGCGTGAAAATAATACAATTTTTAAACATCATCGAAATTAATGGTAATTTTATCAGTAGTAGGATGTGCCTGGCATGTTAAGATTAAACCTTCATTTACTTCATCTTCAGATAAGATTGAATTTTTGTCCATCACGACACTTCCTTCAGTAACTCGAGCTATACAACTACTACAAATACCACCTTGGCAAGAGTATGGAGCATCCAAATCTTCATCTAAAGCCGCAGTTAAAATGAGTTTCTTTTTAGACATTTCAAAAGTAGTTTCTTCATCATCTAAAAGAACGGTAATGCTTGTATTTCCATCTAAATTTTTAGCCGTAATAGCGCCTGAAGTATAAGTTGAAGTGAACAATTCAAAATGAATTTTACTTAACGGAACATCATTCTCTTTTAATGTTGCAGTAACGGTGTCAACCATATCTTCAGGTCCACACAAATAGAAACCATCAAATGCCGTATTTTTAAATTTATTTTTTACAATTAAATTAACCACAGATTTGTCAATTCTACCTAAAATAGCATTGTCTATTAATTTTTTACTGAATACATATTGAACAAAAAACCGTTCAGGAAAACGAGTTTGCAATGCATCAATTTCCGATTTAAAAATGGTTTCTTTGGCTGATTTATTACCATAAACCAACACAAAAGTGCTATGCGTTTCTTTAATTAAAACCGATTTAATCATTGATATTACTGGCGTAATTCCACTACCAGCAGCAAAAGAAACGTAGTTTTTTTGATTAGATGTGGTGGTTTGTAAAATAAATTTTCCTTCTGGCGGTGAAACTTCTAAAATAGCACCTGCCTTCAGTTTTTTAGTTGCATAATTAGAGAATACACCATTTTGAACTTCTTTTACCATTACACAAAATTCTTTGCTTTCCGGAGAAGAACAAATAGAATAAGAACGTCTTAATTCTTTTCCATCTATGGTAATTCTAATGGTAATATATTGTCCGGCGATAAATTTAAAATCACTCGACAATTCAGCAGGAATATCAAAAGAAATTGACACTGCATTGTCTGTTTCTTTTAATATTTCTTTTACAGTTAATTTTTTAAACCTTGGCATTTTAGTGAGTTTTAGACTACAAAAGTAATTAATCTGACCAAAACATTTTGTAAAAAGATATACCTAAGATAGTTATACATAAGTAAATTATGTATATATTTGATATGTAATATAAAATTTACACACTACTAAAAAATGGGAAATCAAAAAATGTATAAGGGGTCTTTACAAACAATCATTTTAAAATTGTTGGATGAAAAAGACAAAATGTATGGTTACGAAATTACGCAGAAAGTAAAAGAATTAACTAAGGGCGAATTAAATATTACCGAAGGCGCATTGTACCCGGCTTTGCATAAATTAGAGGCCGAAGGCTTGTTAGATGTTGAAGTTGCTAAAGTTGATAACCGTTTGCGAAAGTATTATAAATT
>JADWMI010000048.1:2499-12312 GCA_015767395.1 Bacteroidota bacterium
TCATTGATTTTAACATCGTTTATATTAATAATTTATATCACCACATTTATTTTACCATCAAAAGTTGAAGAAATTTTAGAAAATCAATACCCAGAATATAAAATGGTGTAAATTTACCTGTAACATTAAAAAAAAAATTGCAACTTATAAAGAACTTCACGAATGATTAAACATTTTATAAAATTTGAATGGAAGCAATTTGCCCGTTCATCATATTTTCAAAAGGGAATAGGAATAAAAATATTATTAGCGCTTGCGGTGTTATATTTTGGAGGAATTGCACTAGCCTTGGGGGTTGGTTTATTTTTTATTCTGAAGAAGCTAATACCTGAAACGGATCCCATTATTATTGTAAACAATTTTCTAATATATTGGTTTATTTTCGATTTGATGATTCGGTTCTTTATGCAGCAGTTGCCTGTTATGAATGTAAAACCTTTAATGATTGTTCCAATTAAACGTAGCACAGTTATTAATTATTTATTAGGGAAAACAACCATATCATTTTTTAATTTTATTCCTGTTTTTATCTTTTTTCCTTTTAGTATTGTTATGCTAAAACAAGGATACCCTTTATTAAATGTGGTTTGTTGGTTTTTCGCAGTAATATGTCTGGTGTTTTCTAATAATTTTCTAAATTTTCTAATTAATAAAAACAATGTTGTTTTTTATATTTTGATATCGGTTCTAGCCCTGTTGATAGGGTTAGAATATTTTGAAATTTTTAAAATATCTCATCCAATAGGAGTTGCATTTAATACAATGTATAGTAGGCCAATATTTGCAATAATTCCATTGTTATTATTTATTGGAATGTACGCTGTAAATTTCAATTATATTAGAAAAGGATTTTATTTAGATGATGCTATTTCAAAAAAAATAAAAGAAGTAAATGCAACAGATTTGTCTTGGATGAATCGTTTTGGAAGTGTTTCAGTTTTTTTAAAAAATGATGTGAAACTTATTTGGAGAAATGCGCGACCAAAACAAGTAATGCTGATGTCTTTCTTGTTTTTGTTTTATGGACTCATTTTTTTTACTAATAAATCATATAGTGAATCACCTGTCTGGTTGGCTTTTGCATCTGTATTTGTAACGGGAGGATTTTTATTAACTTTTGGTCAATTAGTTCCTTCTTGGGATAGTGAATATTATAAAATGTTAATGAGTCAAAATATCCCTTATAAAAAATACTTAGAGTCTAAATGGTATTTAATGGTATTTGGCGTTTCACTGTCGTTTATTTTGGCGACTCCTTATTTATATTTTGGATGGAAAATATATGGAATGATAACAGCTGCCGCATTGTTTAATATTGGATTAAATTCATTTATAACATTGTTTGGCGGCGCATTAAACAGAGTGCCAATAGAATTAAATGTGAAAGCAAAAGCATTTGGTAATACAAATGGTTTTAATCCAACCCAAATGTTAATTGCATTACCTAAGATGGTGTTGCCAATGCTGTTATTTTATATTCCATATAAATTTATAAGTTTTCAAGCAGGCTTATTAGTATTAGGATTGAGCGGAGTTTTAGGAGTTGTATTTAAAAACTTTTTCTTAACTAAAATTGAAAGTATATATCAAACGGGAAAATATAAAACAATCGCTGCATTTGGCGAAAAAAACAATTAAAATTGAAATAATGATTAAGACAAACGAGCTTTCAAAAAAATATGGTGGTATAACCGTTTTAAATATAGCATCTTTAGAAATTCCAAAAGGACAAGCTTTTGGTTTGGTAGGCAATAATGGTGCAGGTAAAACAACGTATTTTAATTTACTACTAGATTTAATAAAACCAACTACAGGAGATATTTTTAATAACCAGATTCAAGTAAATAAAAGTGAAGATTGGAAACCTTTTACATCTGCATTTATTGATGAAAGTTTTTTAATTGGCTATTTAACTCCTGAAGAGTACTTCTATTTTATTGGAGAATTACGCGGGATGAACAAAGTCGATATTGATACTTTTTTAATGCAGTTTGAAGAGATTTTTAATGATGAAATATTAGGCAAGAAAAAATATTTAAGAGATTTATCCAAAGGAAATCAGAAAAAAGCGGGTATTGTAGCGGCACTAATTGGAAACCCAGAAGTCATTATTTTAGACGAACCTTTTGCCAATTTAGATCCAACTACACAAATAAAGCTTAAGAAATTGTTAAAAGATTTAACCCAAAAAAGCAACGCTACTATTTTAGTTTCGAGTCATGATTTAGGCCATGTAACAGAAGTTTGTGAACGAATTGTGGTGTTAGAGAAAGGTGATATTGTAAAAGATATTAAGACTTCAGATGAAACCTTAAAAGAGCTAGAAACCTATTTTTCAGTCTAAATGAAAAAAGTACATAGTTTTTTGTATTTTTACACACCCTTTGCAATAATTACTATTGTAATT
This sequence comes from Bacteroidota bacterium, assembly GCA_015767395.1. The sequence continues at coordinate 4,907 of JADWMI010000048.1, forward strand.
AGTTAAAAGGAAAACAAAACAATTTTTTTTGAAAAATATTTTTAAAATAGTCGTCGTAGTTGTATTCACTTTTTTAGTTTTTAGTTGTTCAACTAGAAAAAATTCCTTTATCAATAGAAAGTACCATTCTATTTCTACAGAATTTAACGTGTTGTACAATGGTCAGTTAGCTTTAGAAGATGGATTGGCAGCTTTAAATGCTAATTATGAAGATAATTATTGGGAAATATTACCTGTTGAACCTTTAAAAGTAGATGAATTGGCCTTGCCAGGAATGCAAGGAGATAGCGATAATTCACCACAAGAATTTGAAAGAGCTGAAGAAAAAGCTGTAAAAGCCATTCAAAAACATTCTATGTTAATTGGAAGGGAAGAGCGAAACAGTCAAATTGATGCTGCCTATTTACTATTTGGAAAGGCACGTTACTATTCAAAAAGATTTGTACCTGCAATTGAAGCATTTAATTACATTTTAATAAATTACCCTAGTGCCGATTTAATTGATGAAACCAGAATTTGGCAAGCAAAAACAAATATTCGTTTACAAAACGAAGATATGGCAATTGAATCTTTAACTATTTTATTAGAAAAAGAATCTTTAAAAGATGATGTTAGAGAGGATGCCAATACTGCCATGGCAATGGCGTATGCTAAATTAGACAGTTTAGATCAGGTAGTTAACTATTTAAATCAAGCAGTTTTAACGGATAAAAATAAAGAACAGACAGCTCGTAATTTGTTTATTTTAGGTCAATTATACAGAGGTGAAAATAAAATAGATTCTTCAAACATTGCTTTTCAAGAAGTAATTGATTTAAAAAAAGCACCCTACAAATACATAATTCACGCACAAATTGAACAGGCAAAAAATGTTTCTAACAAAGAAGAATCATTCGCTATGACTGAAGAGTTGCAAAGGTTAATTAAAGATCGTTATAACCGCCCATATTTAGATGAATTGTATTTTAGGTTGGCAGAAATGACTGTTGAAAATGATGAAGATGTCGCTTTAACGTATTACAAACAATCAATCCAGTCAAGTACTAACAATAATTTCCAAAAAGAATTGACCTATGAAGCCATTGGAAATTTATATTTTGACAAAGCCAAGTTTAGCGCTGCTGGTGCTTATTATGATAGTGTTTTGCAAATTTCAGAAAATGAAAACACAAAGCGTATTAGAAGCTTAAAAAGAAAAAGAAATAATTTAGAAGAAGTTATAACTTACGAGGGAATTGCCAAAAGAAACGATAGTATTTTACATGTTGCTGGTATGAGTAATGATGAGCGTCTTACTTATTTCACCAATCATATTGAAAAATTAAAAGCTGAAGATAAAAGAAAAAGAGAACTTGAGGAGATTCAGAAAGTAAATGCAGGTTCTAATTTTTTTGGTTCAAGCAATAACAACACAACTCCTGATGGCAAATGGTATTTTTATAACACCCAAGCTTCGGGTTATGGGCAACAAGAATTTATAAATATTTGGGGTAATAGACCTTTGGAAGACAATTGGCGTTTGAGTGAAAAAATGCGGGTAAATTTGAATAATTTTGATGCTTCCAGTGTAATAGTTACCGAAATAGATCAAACTAAAAAATATGACTTACCATATTATTTTGAGCAAATTCCATCAGATCCTGCAGTCTTAGATAGTCTTTCAGCAGTGCGGAATGATGCTTATTATAAATTAGGAATTATTTATGAGGCGCAATTCAAGGAAATAGATTTAGCAATTTCAAGGTTAGAAAAATTATTAACATTTAATCCTGAAATAGATCTTTCTCTTCCTGCCAAATATCATTTGTATAAAATGTATGCTTCGTTAAATAATGATAAAGCTGAGGTTTTTAAAAACGACATTACTTCAAATTACCCAGACTCTCAATATTCAAAAATTATTTTGAATCCAACAGAGGCTTTAGTAACCGATGAAGCAACGAGTTCTTCAGAAACCGAATATGCGGAGGTATATTATAAATATAAAGAAGAAGAATTTGAAAGTGTAATTGAAAAATCGACCGCTGCAATAATTAAATATGAAGGACAACTTATTGTTCCAAAGTTTGAATTGTTAAAAGCGTATGCTATTGGAAAAAAAGATGGAATAATGGCTTTTAAAGAAGCATTGGACTTAATTGTTGTCAATTACCCAAATACAGAAGAAGGCAAAAAGGCTTTAGAAGTATTACAAACAATAAATTCAAAAATTTAGCATAACCCCAATAATGTAAGATCATGTATAAAGAAAAGAAAGAAAAACAACAACAAATTTTAGAACGAAATATAATTGGAAGTAATACCTCTATTGTTGGTGATGTAATTTCTGAAGGAGATTTTAGAATAGATGGAAAAGTAGAGGGTACAATAAAAACTGGAGGCCGAGTAGTTATTGGAAAATCAGGAACTGCAATTGGAAAGATTGAATGCTCAGATGCAGATATTGAAGGTAAGTTTTCGGGTGAATTGCAAGTCAATAATTTATTAACTCTTAAGTCTTCTGCAAAAATCTCAGGAGATGTTATCATTGGAAAATTATCAGTTGAACCTGGAGCCGAATTTAATGCTTCATGCGCTATGAAAGGTGCTGTAAAAGAATTGAATAATGAGCAATCCAAACAAAAAAAATCAGCTTCATAAATATTTGGCCTTAACAGGTATTGCGATTCAAATGGGTATCACTATTTATTTAGGAGCTTATTTTGGAAAAAAATTAGATAACTATTTCGAATCAAATAAAACATATACTTTAATATTAACACTCCTAGCGCTCTTAATTTCTTTATGGAGCGTATTGGCACAATTAAAAAAAATCAATGATAAATATGATGAACCCGGTAATTAATTTTAGTATAAAATTAATTATTGCTTTGGGTGTTGTTTTCGCTTCTCATATTTTTATATTAACATTAATAAAAGAGCCAATATTCAATAATTTAATTATTGAATCATATTTAATAAATATTGTTTTGGCGATATTTATTTACGGCATATTATATTATTTTAGGATAAAATATTTAGATATGCTTGGGTTTATTTTTATGGCAGGAAGCTTTTTAAAGTTTGGCTGTTATTATATTTTTTTCTATCCACAGTTTAAACAAGATGGCGAAATTATAGGTTTGGAAGCCACGTCATTTATAGTACCATATGTTTTCTGTTTAATTTTTGAAACTTTTTACCTTGTGAAACTATTAAATAAAGGTATTTAAGGGGGTAAAAATGAAGATGTTATAATCAGGTGAAAACTAAATAAAATATTTTTTAGTTTCTAATATAAAAACGTACATTTGCAAAATATTTTTAGGCACCATACTAACTAAAGCTTTTATGTATAGAAATAACTTAATTAAAATAATAGTGTTACTATTATTTGTAGTAACATCTTCAGTTAATGCTCAAGAAGCTACAGAAGAGCACAATTCAGGGGTAAAAGACATCAAATCTGAAATTAAAGAATACATAAATCATCACTTATTAGACTCGTACGACTTTAGTTTATTTTCATATACCAACGATGCCGGAGAACATGTTTACATTGGCGCACCATTGCCAGTTATTCTTATTGATGGAGGTTTAAAAATATTTTCTTCATCTAAATTTCATCACGGTGAAACTGTTGCTGAAGTTGATGGTAATTTCTACAAAGTTCATCACAATAAAATATACAAAACGGATGCGGCTGGGACTATCACACTAGATGATCACGACCACCCAACAAATGCAAAACCGTTAGACTTTTCAATCACAAAAAATGTAGCCGTTATTTTCTTAGTAGGCTTGTTAATGTTTTTTATGTTTAGCAGAATGGCTAAATCATACAAAAAGAACAATTTAATGCCAACAGGTTTTGGTCGTATGTTAGAACCTATTATCATGTATATTAGAGATGACATTGCAATTCCTAATATTGGGTTAAAGAACTATAAAAAATACATGAGTTATTTATTAACCGTATTTTTCTTTGTTTGGATTATAAACCTACTAGGCTTAACACCGCTTGGTGTAAACGTAACAAACAATATTGCAGTAACATTTGCTTTGGCATTAATAACGTATTTATTAACAACATTTACAGCCAATAAAAATTACTGGAAACATATTTTTTGGATGCCAGGTGTTCCTGTACCAATGAAATTTATTTTAGCCCCTATTGAATTATTAGGAACTATTATTAAACCATTCTCATTAATGATTCGTTTGTATGCAAACATTACAGCTGGTCATATTGTATTAATGAGTATTATTGGATTGATGTTTATTTTCAAAAGCTGGATAGGAAGTCCATTATCTTTTGGATTGGCCTTTGCATTGGCGCTTCTTGAATTATTAGTAGCAGCGCTACAAGCATATATTTTCACAATGTTATCTGCACTATATTTCGGTATGGCGGTAGAAGAGCATGATGATCATTAAAAATTGAATGTTTAATTAATTAATTATATATATTATGGAAATTCCAACTATTGTAGGAGCAGGTTTAATCGTTATTGGTGCTGGTTTAGGTATCGGTAGAATTGGTGGATCAGCAATGGACGCTATTGCACGTCAACCAGAAGCTTCTGGGAAAATTCAAACAGCAATGCTTATTGCAGCAGCGCTTATTGAAGGTATTGGATTTGCTGCTTTATTTGCAGCATAACAAAACAAAACAATAGCTACAACGGTTGGTTGTAGCTATTGTTTTAAACTATTAATTAAAAAATAAAATATACATATAATGGATAAGTTAATAGAACAGTTTTCTTTAGGATTATTTTTCTGGCAATTAATTTTATTTGTAGGATTAGTTCTTTTGTTGAAGAAATTTGCCTGGGGACCTATTTTAAAATCGGTTGGTGAAAGAGAAGAAGGTATCAAAAGCGCCTTAGACGAAGCAGACAATGCTCGTAAAGAAATACAAAATTTGAATGCTGACAATGCTCGTATTTTAAAAGAAGCACGTATAGAACGTGATGTACTGTTAAAAGAAGCGCGTGAAATGAAAGAAAACATTATTTCTGAAGCTAAGAACGAAGCACAAGCACAAGCCAATAAAGTTGTTGAGCAAGCACAAATTACTATTCAGGCTGAAAAACAAGCAGCGATTGTTGATTTGAAAAATCAAGTTGCGGAATTATCTATTAGCATTGCTGAAAAAGTTGTGAGAGGTGAACTTTCTAACAAGAGCAAACAAGAAAAACTTGTTGAAGAAATGTTAAAAGAAGTAACTATTAGCTAATTGAATTTAAATGAGCGGATCTAGAGCAGCAGTACGATATGCAAAAGCAGTTTTAAGTTTTTCACTTGACCAAAACAAAGAGGTTGAAGTGAATAATGATATGTTGCTTGTTGTGAAAACAATCGACGAAAACACAGATTTACAATTGTTGCTTAATAGCCCAATTTTAAAATCTGAAATAAAAAAATCGGCTTTAAAAGAAATCTTTTCTACTAAAATTTCCAGTATATCAATTAGTCTAATTGATCTTTTAATTGACAACAAGAGATTGTCTATTTTTGAAGATGTAGCGAAAAAATATACCGTTATTTTTGATAAGTTAAAAGGAATTGAAGTTGCTAAAGTTACAACAGCATTTCCATTAACTGAAGCTTTAAACAAACAAGTGTTGTTGAAGGTAAAAGAAATTACAGGAAAAGAAGCGACAATTGAAAATGTAATAAACCCTGATATAATAGGTGGATTTATTTTGCGTATTGGCGATGTTCAATACGATGCAAGTGTTGCAAATAAATTAAAAGGATTAAAAAGACAATTTGAGAGCGAAAGCTTTAACTCAAAAATGTAAATCAAAAAATAAGTTTTAAAAAATTTAAAAAATGGCATCAATAAAACCAGCTGAAGTTTCAGCAATTTTAAAACAACAATTAGCAGGATTCGACGGAGCTGCTTCATTAGACGAAGTAGGATCTGTTCTACAAGTAGGTGATGGTATTGCACGTGTTTACGGTTTAGCAAACGCACAATATGGTGAGTTAGTTGAGTTTGAAGATGGATTAGAAGGAATTGTATTGAACTTAGAAGAAGACAATGTAGGAGTTGTATTATTAGGTCATTCAAAAAACACTGTTGAAGGATCTATTGTAAAACGTACCGAAAGAATTGCTTCATTACAAGTAGGTGAAGGAATTGTTGGACGTGTTGTAAATACATTAGGACTTCCAATTGATGGTAAAGGACCAATACAAGGTGAAACTTTTGAAATGCCTTTAGAGCGTAAAGCACCAGGTGTTATTTATCGTGAGCCAGTTACTGAGCCATTGCAGACAGGTGTAAAAGCTGTTGATGCTATGATTCCTATTGGTAGAGGTCAACGTGAACTTATTATTGGTGACCGTCAAACAGGTAAATCTACTGTTGCTATTGATACTATTATCAATCAAAAAGAATTTTACGATGCTGGTGAGCCAGTTTATTGTATATATGTTGCAATTGGTCAAAAAGCATCTACGGTTGCTGGAATTGCAAATTTATTAGAAGAAAAAGGAGCAATGGCTTATACAACGATAGTTGCTGCCAATGCATCTGATCCTGCATCTATGCAAGTATACGCTCCAATGGGAGGTGCTGCTATTGGTGAGTATTTTAGAGATACTGGTAGACCTGCTTTAATTGTTTATGATGATTTATCTAAACAAGCAGTTGCTTACCGTGAGGTATCTTTATTATTACGTCGTCCACCAGGACGTGAGGCATACCCTGGAGATGTTTTCTACTTACACTCTCGTTTATTAGAACGTGCTGCAAAAGTAATTAATGATGATACTATTGCTGCTCAAATGAATGATGTACCAGCTTCATTAGTTGGAAAAATAAAAGGTGGAGGATCTTTAACAGCTTTACCAATTATTGAAACACAAGCGGGTGATGTTTCTGCATATATTCCAACAAATGTAATTTCAATTACAGATGGACAAATTTTCTTAGACGGTGATTTATTTAACTCTGGTGTTCGTCCAGCAATTAACGTAGGTATTTCTGTATCACGTGTTGGGGGTAATGCTCAGATTAAATCAATGAAAAAAGTATCAGGTACTTTAAAATTAGATCAAGCGGCTTTCCGTGAATTGGAAGCATTTGCAAAGTTTGGTTCTGATTTAGATGCAGTAACTTTAGGAGTAATTGAAAAAGGTAGACGTAACGTTGAGATTTTAAAACAAGCACAATCAGATCCATTTAAGGTTGAAGATCAAATTGCAATTATTTATGCAGGTTCTAAAAACTTATTAAGAGAAGTTCCTATTGAAAAAGTAAAAGAATTTGAACGCGATTTTATTGAATATTTAAATGCTAAACATAGAGCTACTTTAGACACGTTAAAGGCAGGTAAATTAACTGATGAGGTTATTGATACTTTAACTAGTGCAGCGAAAGAAATTTCGGCTAAATACGCTTAAAACAGAAC
>JADWMI010000005.1:0-10037 GCA_015767395.1 Bacteroidota bacterium
AACCTATGTTATATAGGAGGAGGAGGAGAGTTGGCTTATTGGTTTCAATTAAAAGCATATTTTGAATCGGTTAACATTCCTTTTCCGATATTGTTATTACGTAATTCGGTGCTGTTATCATCTGATAAACAATTGATAAAACTAGAGAAGTTAAATATTTCTTTAAAAGAAGTTTTTAATAAACAACAACATTTAATTGACAATAAAGTAAAAGAAATATCGGAGGTTAATATAGATTTTTCTCAACAAAAAATATTTTTACAGCAACAGTTTGAAGCGTTAAAAGAATTGGCGAAACAAACTGACGTTTCATTTTCAGGAGCTGTGAATGCACAAGAAAAGAAACAACTAAACGGATTAGAAAACTTAGAGAAAAGGTTGTTAAGAGCTCAGAAACGAAAACTGAGTGATGTAGTTGAGCGTATTAAATTGTTGCAAGATGAACTATTTCCAAACCAAAGTCTGGAAGAACGAACACGTAATTTTTCGGAAGTTTATTTAGAATTAGGAGCTGATCTAATACCTAATTTATTGGAAGCGTTAAACCCGTTACAATTAGAATTTACAATTGTTGAACACTAAATAGGTTTAAGACTTAAAGTATTTTTTTTAAATGTATACTTCACTTCAAGAACTTTACTTGATTGTATTTTTTTTGCTTCATTTTCATCCAATTCAAAATCAATTGGCGTATAATACACACCAGTTTTATTTATTTCATTAGATTCAACCGTTGTATTGTCTGATGTTAATGTAATTTCTTCATTTTTAAGAATAAAAGTAAGCGTGCAGCCAGTTCTTTTAATATTGATTTTTTTTATTCCAAATAGAACTGTTTTTAAATAAGGAAAGCCCCCCAATTCTTCAATGTCAATATAAATTTTAGAAGATTCTCCTTCAGCAAATTTTGTTCCTTCTTTATAATCGATTTGATTTAAAACTTCAGCTGAATTAATTGTTGGTTTAGAATTAAATATTTTTGAAAGTGAAAATGCCATAGTGATATAAAACTGATTTTATTAATTATGATAGGCTTGGTTATGTGCCAACGTTTCACCGCAAGAAGTGCATTTTGCGGCAGATCCTGAACCTCCGTTGCATCCATTTGAACAAGTGTAATGAAAAACCCCTGCAACGTTTCTGGCAGGTGTAGGTTGGTTTGGAGTTGTTCCAATTTGTTTTGTAGGTTGTGTGGCATTGCTTTCTACTTTTAATGGTCCACTTTTTAATAAATCATTAGCGTGAAAAGCCGTATTATGCGTATATGGATTTTTACAAGTTGGGCAATTTCCAGCAGCATCACTTCCACTGTTTTCGCATTTATTGTCACAGATATAATGAATTACTTTTTTATTGTTTTGGTCAACAACCACTTTTGACTTTTCTTCTTTACAAGCACTTAAAGAAATTACAAATATAAATAGGAGTAAGTAAGGATTTTTCATGAAATTTATTTTAAAATTCAAATATAATCAATTGAGAATATTAAAAAAAAAATGATAGGGTTTAAATGAAAAAGTTTTATAAAGTAGTTAACCTGCAGGAGTTGGTGTTCTGCAGGTTAATTAATAAATGTTGGTGTTAGCTATTTTATGATTTTTAGAAACCATATCTTCTATATTTGTTCCATTGAACTCTTTTTGTGTTTGTAAAGTTGATAAATACAATTGATTTTTTATTTTCTTGTCCTGTAGTTAAATCTAAAGTTTTCATAATATGCGTTTTTTTTAGTTATTGTTGTTTACTTAAATGACGCCTAATAAATGATTTTGTTACTCTAATATGTATAGCATAGTACTGTATTAACAAAAATTCAACAAATCAGCTGATATTTAGAGATTTAGTGTGAGTTGGTGTTCTCTATTTTAGCAATTATTTCATTCATCACCTCAATAATAATAGCGCAGCCTTCACGGATTTCATCTTCTGATATGGTAAGTGGAGGTGTTATTCTCATCGCCTTTTCTTCAAAAAGCAACCAAAATAATAGCAAGCCTTTATCCAGACATTTTAATATTATTTCTGAAGCTATCTCACTAGACTCAACAATGGCTGCCAACATTAAACCTCTGCCTCTAATTTCTGTTATTAAGGGATGAACTAAGAGTTTCCTAATTAACGCTTCTTTTTGAACTGTTTGCTCAATTAAATTGGAGTTGAATAGTTCAGTAAGTGTTGCTAGGGCTGCAGCTGCGATTACAGGATGTCCGCCAAAGGTTGTAATATGACCAAGTTTTGGGTTTTGTTTTAAGCAGCTCATTAATTGGTTAGAAGTAATAAAGGCGCCAATCGGCATTCCGCCACCCAATCCTTTTCCAGTAACAAAAATGTCAGGTATTACATTGTAGTTTTCAAATCCATAAAACTTTCCGGTTCGACCAACACCTGTTTGTATTTCATCCAAAATGAGTAATGCACCAACATTCTCACATGCTAGTTTTACTTTTTGAAGGTAGTTGTTTTTGGGTTCAATAAAACCCGCACCACCTTGAATGGTTTCTAAAATTACCGCAGCAGTTTTAGAAGTTATTTTATCTAAATCTAATATATTGTTAAATTCAATAAACTGAATTCCAGGAATTAAAGGTCTAAATGCGCTGTTTTGCTCTTCGGCACCACAAACACTCATGGCGCCTTGTGTATTGCCATGGTAGCCATTTTTTGCAGCAATTATTTCACTTCTACCTGTAAATCTTTTAGCCAATTTTAAAGCTCCTTCTGTTGCTTCTGTACCAGAGTTGGTTAAGTAAACTGTGTTTAATGAATTAGGTAAATTTTCTGCCAATAATTTACATAAATTCACTTGTGGTTGTTGAATGAACTCACCATAAACCATGACGTGTGTATAACAATCAACTTGATTTTTAATGGCCTCTGAAACTTTTGGATGGTTATGACCTAATGTATTTGCCGAAACGCCAGCGATAAAATCAAGATAGGATTTCCCTTTGGTATCATAAACATAAGTACCGCTAGCTTTTGAAATTTCTAAAGCCAATGGTTGTGATGATGTTTGAGCCTGATATTTAAAAAAATCTTCTTTCAAAATAGGTTGAAATTTATTTTTTTAGAGTTGTAGATTTAAATTTATTTTCAGTTTTTGGCTTGTTTGAATCTCTAATAAAAATAGCATCTTTATCTACCGGTCTTTCATCTTCTCGCCAAACAAAACCTTTTAGTAAGCGCTGATCTTCTGGTAATTGAGATGGTGGATATGTTTTGCCTGCAGGATTTACAAAAAAACTAGTCGTAGTGATTTCATTATTTTCAATTGTAATAAAAATATTTTTACTTGCCTGCATTTTTGTAATTCCAATTAGTTTTTGATTATCGTCTCTTCCGTAAATAATAACCTCACTATTTCCGAAAATATTTAAGGAAATCATTTGATTATTATCAAACTTACCAAACATGTATTTCCCTTTCATTTGGCTATAACCTATAGAATCCTTTTGAACCATAAAACCATTTGACATTATTTTTAAGGAATCTATTTGCTCTGTTTTCAAGTTTGAAATTAAGTGAATTGTATCACCAGTAATCTGATTTCCTTCAGCCCAAACCACAGGGTTTTTAAGCAATTCAGTAATACCAGTTTTTTCATTGGTTACCAAGGAATCACATTTTCCTTGCATATCTGTTTTAAAAAATTTAACAAAGTTAAAAGCCCTAATTAAACGTTCTTCGGCTGGTCCAGTGACCATTAATACATTTCCGTGAATATAGGTAGAATCATTTTCTGCTGAAGAAATGGCAACAGCTCTATCTGTAATATAAACGGAATCTTTTAACTTAAATAGCTCAGCATAGCCACCTTTAATGGTAGTCCCATTTATAGTATCAACAATTTTAATATTACCCGTTGCTGAAGCAAAATTTCTACCTTTATTATAATATAAACTATCACCTTCAATAGTTCTGTCATCGTAATAAATCAAAGATTTTTTTAAAAAATAGGAGATGTTTGTTTTCGAATTATAATGACCGTTTTCAGTGTAAATTGAATTTTCTTCACTGGTTATTGTAGAAGGACCATACAATTCAGCAACGCCAGAATCAGTAAAATAATCTAAATGATTTGATACTAATTTACTATCGGGATTGGTAACTTCAACATTTGTAACTGCTTGAAATTTATTGTCTGCTAAATAATAATTTCCAATTTTGCTAACCAAAACGTTGGTAGTATCTTTTATAGTTCCACCTGTTTTGTAGAATAAATGTTGGTTAACACGATCAAATTTTAAGGTATCAGTTCGCAATTCCATTGTAGGGTCTTTTAAAAAAACTTCACCCCAAGATGTTGCAATTTTATTAAGACCATCATAATCGGTGTATTTGCTGTACTGGATTATTGTATCTCCTTGATTGATAATTACGTTTCCAAGGGCTTTTATCATTCGAGTTTCTTGATATATGTATGCCTTGTCGCAACGCAATGTTGCACCTTCATGTTCAATAAAAACATTGCCTAACGAAATGGTTGCCCCAGGATATTGTGGGTCAGTCATGGTGTTGTCAGCTTGTAGGATTCTTATTTTTTTTGATTGAGAAAAGCCTGAAATGAAAATCAGTAAGAAACCAATAAAAAGTAATTTTTTCAAAATGATATTTATTTTGTGTAAAATTAACTAAAAAGTAGGTAGTAATTTATGAAACTATATTTAAAATAAAAAAGCTTCAAAATTTGAAGCTTTTTTATTTTTTATCTATGTATTGTTTGCTTTCTATCAGGGCCAACTGACACAATTGTCACAGGTACTTCAACAAAGTCTTCAATAAATTTAATATAATCAATCAATTCTTTCGGAAGCGTATCAGCACTTGTCATACCCGTTAAGTCTTGCGCCCAACCTTTTACTTCTGAGTAAATAGGAGTCACATTGTGTGGCTCAACATTGTATGGTAAATGACTTACTTCAGTTCCTTTATAATTATATGAAGTACACACTTTCAGGGTTTTAAAACCAGAAAGAACATCACTTTTCATCATCATTAATTGTGTTACGCCATTTATTTCAATAGCATATTTCAAAGCAACTAAATCTAACCAACCACAGCGTCTTGCACGACCAGTTGTAGCACCAAACTCTTGACCAACTTTAGACATTCTTGCTCCATCTTCATCAAATAATTCTGTAGGAAATGGTCCAGAACCTACACGAGTTATATAAGCCTTAAAGATTCCATAAACTTCACCAATTTTATTTGGAGCAACACCTAAACCAGTACATGCACCAGCTGCTGTTGTAGTTGAGGAAGTTACAAAAGGATAGGTTCCAAAGTCGATATCTAATAATGAACCTTGTGCACCTTCAGCTAATATGGTTTTACCAGCCTTCATAGCACTGTTTAAGTATTCTTCACTATCAATAAAAGTTAATTTTTTTAAGTCCGAAACAGCTTTAAAGAATACAGTTTCTAATGCTTCTAAATCATATTCTAAATCAACTTCAAAAAAGTCGATCATTTTAATATGTTTAGCAGCCAAGGCTTTGTATTTATCTTTCCAATCAGTTAATTCTAAATCGCCAATACGCATTCCGTTTCTACCGGTCTTATCCATATAAGTTGGACCAATACCTTTAAGTGTTGAGCCAATTTTAGCTTTTCCCTTAGAAGCTTCACTTGCAGCATCTAATAATCTATGGGTAGGTAAAATTAAATGAGCTTTTCTTGAAATCAATAATTTTGATTTGAAATCAAGATTGAATTTAGAAAGATTATCGATTTCTTTTTGAAAAATAACTGGATCTATTACAACACCATTTCCAACAACATTTATCGCGTTTTCATGAAAAATTCCTGAGGGAATTGTATGTAAAACGTGTTTGTGTCCATCAAAAATTAATGTATGCCCAGCGTTTGGACCTCCTTGAAAACGTGCAATAATATCATAGTTAGATGTAAGAACATCTACTATTTTACCTTTTCCTTCATCTCCCCATTGCAGTCCTAATAATAAATTTACAGCCATTGCTTAAAGTATGTTAGTTTTTTTTTGTTTTTTTGTTCCGTAGAAATATAGTGAGTGGTTGTGGATGCTTATATTGAAAGTATCCTCAATAGTTTTTTTAATAATTTGAACTCGAGGGTCGCAAAACTCAATTACTTCACCAGTATCAGTTAAAATAACATGATCGTGTTGTTTGTCGAAATAGCATTTTTCATAGTGTGCTTGATTTTGTCCAAATTGGTGTTTTCTAACCAAACCGCACTCTAATAATAATTCTATTGTATTGTATAAGGTTGCTCGACTAACTCGGTAGTTTTGGTTTTTCATTTGGATATATAAGGATTCAATATCAAAATGATGGTCTAAGTCGTAAATCTCTTGTAAAATAGCAAATCTTTCAGGTGTCTTTCTATGGTTATTTGCTTCCAAATAATTTACAAAAACGCTTTTTACTATTTTTTGATTTTCGATACCCATAATTGTCATTAATTGAGCTATAAAAATTACAAATGCAAAGTTAATTTTAATTTTTTAATTAAGGCTTGCAATGTTTAAATTTATTAACCTTTTATTGTGAATAAATTAATGTTTATAAATTCTATCTACAGTTTTAATACCTTTTACTTTTTTAATACTATCGCTTAATTTTTGAAGTTGTAAATTATTTTTAATGGTCACCGAAATTTTTCCTTCAAAAATGCCATCATTACCTGAAATATTAATTCCTTGAATATTTACATTCATGTTTTTAGAAATAACTTCAGTAATTTCATTTACAAGACCTACATGGTCCTCTCCAAAAATTTTAAGTATTGCCATGAATTCTTGTTTTGACGAGTCAATCCATTTAGCACTTAGTATTCTATAGGCGTAATTTGCTTGTAAACTAATAGCGTTAGGGCAATCTTTCTTATGTACTTTAATACCATCATTTATAGTAATGAAACCAAAAACTTTATCACCTGGGATTGGATTGCAACATTGAGAAATTTTATAATCTAAACGTTCTTCTTCTTTTCCAAAAACCAATAAATCATAATTTACACTTACCTCTTCTTTGTTTAAATTAAAAGGATCCTTTGTACTTTTCTTGATCCTTCTTTTAAAGAAATTAACAAATGAATTATTCCGTTGGCTAATAAATTCCTTTAGTAAAACATTGTCTATAGAGCCATTTCCCATTTTGTAAAACAAGTCTAGACTTGTTCTAAGTTTAAAATAAACGACCAATTCATTGATTATTTTATCATCGAAATTAATTTTTAAATGACGTAGTTTTCTAGATAAGATTTCTTTTCCTTCTTCAGCAATTTTCTTTTGATCTTCTTTGAGTGCATTTTTTATTCGAGTTCGAGCCCTTGCTGTCACAACAAAATCTAACCAGCCAATATTTGGTTTTTGATTTTTTGCGGTTATTATTTCAACCTGGTCACCACTCACTAAAACATGGCTAATAGGTTTTAATTTACCATTAATTTTAGCGCCTCTGCAATTCATCCCAACTTGTGTGTGAATGGCAAAAGCAAAATCTAGCGCTGTAGCATTTTTAGGCAATGCCTTTAAGTCGCCATTTGGCGTAAATACAAATATTTCTTTTGAATATAGATTTAGTTTAAAGTCTTCAACAAAATCTATAGCATTGCTATCTGAATTTTCTAAAGATTCTTTTATTTTATTTAACCAATCGTCTAAGCCGCTTTCACCTTCATTTTTGTTTTTATATCTGTAATGTGCAGCATACCCCTTTTCGGCAATTTCATCCATTCTATCTGAACGAATCTGGACTTCAACCCACTTCCCTAAAGGTCCCATTACTGTGATGTGAAGTGATTCGTAACCAGTTGATTTTGGTTGAGAGATCCAATCACGTAATCTGCTTGGGTTAGGTCTAAAGTGATCTGTTACAATTGAATATATTTTCCAAGCGTCAAACTTTTCTTGTTTTACAGTAGATTTATAAATTATTCGAATGGCAAATTTGTCGTAAATTTCATGATATGTAACACCCTGGCTGAGCATCTTTTTACGAATAGAATAGATCGATTTCCTTCTTCCTTTTATGGTGTATTTAAAATTTTCAGCATCTAAAGATTCTTCTATAATGTTAGAAAAAGTATCAATGTATTTTTTTTGCTCTTCTTTACTTTGTGTAATCTTCTCTTCAATATCATTGTAAACTTCTGGTTCAGTATATTTTAGCCCTAAATTTTCAAGTTCAGATTTTATATTGTATAGTCCTAGCCTATGCGCTAATGGCGCATAAATGAACAAGGTTTCAGAAGCGATTTTAATTTGTTTGTCATGAGGCATTGCAGCTAACGTAATCATATTGTGATACCTGTCTGCAATTTTTATTAATATTACACGAACATCGTCATTTAATGTGAGTAACATTTTTCTGAAATTTTCAGCCTGAATAGATGCGTTCTGATCTTTATTTAAATGTGAGATTTTAGTCAGGCCACTTACAATTCGAGCAACATTTTCACCAAATAAACGCTCAATATCTTCAACTGTATAATCCGTATCTTCAACAACATCATGTAATAAAGCTGCAACAATAGAAGTGGTGTCAAGTCCAATTTCGTATGCAACAATTTTAGCAACCGCTATTGGATGAAAAATATATGGTTCACCTGTTTTTCGACGTTGTTTGCTGTGTGCCTCAAGCGCAACATCAAATGCTTTTCTAATTTCTTTTTTGTCTGAATTAGTAAAGGTTTGATATGCCCCTTTGAGCAAATCTTTATAACGACGCGCAATTTCTTTGTTTTCTTCTTCTATGTTTAAGTCGTATGTCATTGCTTAAAAATACTATTAATTATGAATTAAACAATTGATATATGCTATTTTTTTAAGTTTATGATTCTTTGTAATAGCGAAGGGTGGGAGTAATGAATCCTAACATAAATATTAGAAGGTGTTAAGTTACTCAGGCTGTTTTTTGATAATTTTTTTAATGCTGTAATTAAAGGCTCGGCAGAAAAATTATTTTTAGCATAATCATCTGCTTCGTATTCAAATTTTCTTGATAAAATATTCATTAACAAACTGGTAATTTCTGAAATAGGACTATATAAAATTCCAAATGCGATTAATCCAATATGAAAACTTGCGGTTTCCACACCCAATGCTTGAGACAAGGTGATATTACCTACCATTAAGGATAAGATGTAAAATGTAATTCCAGTTAAAAGCGTAGAGAGTATTAAGTTATAAATGATATGCTTTTTTTTGTAATGCCCTACTTCATGGGCTAAAACAGCCACAATTTCTTCCGTTTCTAAATCATTGATCAACGTATCAAATAGTGTTATTCTTTTTTGAGACCCAAAACCTGAAAAATAGGCGTTGGCCTTTGTTGATCGTTTTGAACCATCAATCACAAAAATATTATCGAGCTTAAATCCTATTTTTTTTGCAAAAGTCTCAATAGCAATTTTTAGTTCACCATCTTCTAATGGTGTCTGTTTATTAAATAAGGGAACAATTAATTTGGAATAAAAAAGATTCATGAAAACACTAAAAAAAGTAATTAACGCCCAGGTGTATATCCAAAAAGAGGTTGTTGTTATTTGGTAGAACCAAGTAATTAAAGCTAAAATCCCACCACCTAATAAAGCCAACATCAACCAACTTTTTAACTTATCAAGCACAAACGTTTTTTTTGTGGTTTTGTTGAAACCAAATTTTTCTTCAATTACAAATGTTTTGTAGTATGAAAACGGTAAAGACAAAATATCACTGGCAAACATGATGATTCCAAAGAAAATTAGGGTTGTTAATATTGTATTAGATGAAATGCTTTTAGCAATTTCATCAACAATAGCAAAACCATCCATAAAAAAAAACAATACGGTCGCAACAATAGATAGTGTGCTTATAAACATGGAAAATTTATAATTTTCCTTTTTATAGGCTTGAGATTTAATGTATTCCTCTTCATTATAAATACCCTCTAATTCAGTTGGGATTTTATCATTAAAGTGTTTGGCATTTACAGCATCAATTATGGTGTCAAATAAAAATTTAATAATTAGGATACCTATTAATATATAAAATATTGCTTCTGGAGTCATTG
>JADWMI010000005.1:10137-13710 GCA_015767395.1 Bacteroidota bacterium
AATTTCTTTGTCTAACAGCTTCAAACAAAATAATTGCAGCACTTACCGATACATTCATAGAATCAATTGCACCACGCATTGGAATGATAATATTTTTTGTAGTATTTGACAACCATTCTTCACTTAATCCTGTTGCTTCAGTGCCAACAACAATTGCACTCGGTTCAGTATAATTAATTGTTTGGTATTCAACAGAAGCAGTTAAAGCGGCTCCATATATTTGTATATTATGTTCTTTTAAAAATGAAATGACTTCTGAAGTTGAACCAGTAGCCAAAGTAGTCGTAAATACACAACCTACACTTGAACGAATAATGTTTGGATTGTACATATCCGTTTTAGGATTTGCAATGATAACACCATCAATTCCGGCAGCATCAGCCGTTCGTAATAAAGCACCTATGTTTCCCGGTTTTTCAGGAGCTTCAGCAACTAAAATTAATGGATTTTTATTTTTGAATTGAATATTTTTTAATTCTAAATTTTTATTTTGAGCAATGGCTATAACACCTTCTGTAGTTTCTCTTAATGCTAATTTTTTATAAACTTCATGAGATATTTCAATAATTTCAACCTCTGAGGAAATGCTCTTTGTTAAATTATTAAAATCATCTTCATAAATAATGCTAGCATCTGCTAAAATTGTTTGAATAATATAGCCTCCTTGAATGGCTAAATTTATTTCCCGCAAGCCTTCAATTAAAAAGGTTTGTGTATTTTTTCGAATACGCGATTTTTCTTTTAATTGAACAAGTTCTTTTATAAAGGAATTTTGAGGGCTGGTAATTTGTTTGTACATTTTTTAAATCAATAATTGAAGCGAAGATACTAATTATTAAATTTTATTTAGAATGGAAACACAATATAAAAAAAGCTCCAAATTTGAATTTGGAGCTTTTAGATTATTTGGATTTATATTTTTCAGAATATCGATTCCATAATTGGGTCTGATGCGTTTCTAAACTAATCATCCTTCCGTCAATAAAAGCGTGCGTAAGATTGTTTGTTCTCATATCTAAAGCGTCACCTTCAGAAATAAATAAAGTAGCACTTTTACCAACTTCTATCGAGCCGTAATCTTTATCAATTCCTAAAATTTTTGCGGTGTTATAAGTAATTAACTGCAGTGCTTTTTCTTTGTCAAGTCCTTGTCCAGCAACTTGGCCCGCATAAAAGGGTAAATTTCGTGTTTGAAAATTAGAGTTGTCACCACTTTGAATTCCAACTAAAACCCCGTCATTCATTAATATCTTTGGCAGTTTATAAGGGAAATCATAATCATCATCATCACTTTCAGGTAAGCTTTGAGTAGGCGTTAATAAAACAGGAATTTGATTTTTTACAAGCTGAGCAGAAACCTTGTTTGCCTGATAACCACCCACAATTACCATTTGAGGGATGTTATTTTTGATTTTAAAGTTGATTGCATCTACAATTCCTTTTTCATCGTCAACATGAATATATAATTTTTTTGAACCATCAAATACACCTTTCATTGCTTGAAATGGTAAATTTACAATAGTAACGTTCCCTTTATTATAGGTTTTTGATGATAAGAAAAATGCATCTATGTCTTCAACTTGTTTCGTATATTCTTTATTGGTTTTAAATGCTTTTTCTGCTCTATTCCAACTAAAACTATTTGGCCAATTAACATGAATGCCATCATCTGCTTTAATAACTGCATCTTCCCAATTCCAAGCATCAAATTGTACGATTGATGAAGTTCCAGAAACACGTCCACCTTTTGGTGAAATTTGTGCAATTAAAACGCCGTTAGGTCGCATAGATTCAACAACCTTTGATTCTGCGTTATAAGCGATTAAACTTCTAACATGTGGTGTCATTTCACCAACTTCATCTTGATCTCTACTTGCCCTTACAGCCTCTATTTCAATAAGTCCTAAGGATGAATTGGTTGCAATAAACCCTGGGTAAATATGTTTGCCTATTGCTGAAATTACAGTGCCACGTCTGCCAATTTTCATCTTAGCGCTTCCCACAAACTCAATTTTTCCATTTGAAAACATAATTAATGAGTTTTCAATAATTTCACCATTTCCAATATGCAGCGTAGCACCTTCAATACTATAATCATTGGATTGGATAGCGGCAGGAATTTGTTGAGCAATTACATTTCCCAGGAAAAATAAAAGTAATATAGAAGTTGTATATTTTAATGTTTTCATAATTATCAAGTTTTTATAATGTATCACAATGCAATTCTTTTTTCACAGTTTTTTTAGGTGCTTGAGTTTTAGCTCCTTTATTTTTTGCAGCTAACATCATGTTAATTAAATCATTTCGTTCATTTTTGATAGCTGCTCTCATTTTAAGATCTTGTTCTACGTCAAAATATACTTTTCCTTCAATAATTGTTTTTTCAGCTTTGGCATAAACAGATAAAGGATGATTGTTCCAAAGTACCAAATCGGCATCTTTACCAACTTTAATACTTCCAACTCTGTCATCAATATGTAATAATTTTGCAGGATTTAAAGTGACAAATTTCCAAGCATCTTCTTCTGAAACATTTCCGTATTTGATAGTTTTACCTGCTTCTTGATTTAAACGTCTCGACATTTCACGGTCATCAGAATTAATTGCAACTGTAACTCCTACCTCGTGCATAATTGCCGCATTATAAGGAATAGCATCATTTACTTCAAATTTATAAGCCCACCAATCTGAAAAAGTAGAACCTCCAACACCATGCGCTAACATTTTATCTGCAACTTTATATCCTTCTAAGATATGTGTAAATGTGTTTATATTGAAGTCGAATTGCTCAGCAACTTTCATGAGCATGTTTATTTCACTTTGAACATAAGAGTGGCAAGTAATAAAGCGTTCTTTATTTAAAATTTCAGACAAGGTTTCCATTTCTAGATCCTTTCTATATGGTTTTCCGCTTTTTTTAACAATGTCATATTCCTTCGCTCTTTGAAAATAGTCTATAAATACTTGTTCAACACCCATACGGGTTTGCGGAAATCGTGCAAAGCTTTGCCAATTTGATTGTTTTACATTTTCACCAAGCGCAAATTTTATAAATTTAGGCGAATTTGTGTAAAGCATGTCTTTACCGATATCACCCCATTTCAATTTTATAATGGCAGATCTACCACCAATTGGATTTGCTGATCCGTGCAATATTTGCATGGTAGTCACTCCACCAGCTAAGTTTCGATACAAATTAATATCTTCATAATCTATTACATCTTCTAAGGTTACTTCAGCTGAAGAGTTCTGACCAGCTTCATTTGCTGTAATGGCTGCAACATGAGAATGTTCGTCTATAATTCCGGAGGTTAAATGTTTGCCCGTTGCATCAACAATAGTTGCGCTTTTGGAAGATAAATTGGAGCCTATTTTTTCTATTTTACCATTTTTTATTAAAACATCAGTGTTTTTTAAAATTCCATTACTTTCATTGGTCCAAACTGTTGCATTTTTAAATAAGATTGTTTCAACTACAGGTTTTTGTTTATACCCGTATCCAACATTGGGGAATGTAATGGGTACTAATTCAGGAATTTTAGAATCAGCTTTTTTTGTAATTTTATTTTTTCC
>JADWMI010000005.1:13810-26880 GCA_015767395.1 Bacteroidota bacterium
CTTAAATTAATGGTATTCAAATCACTAATAATGTTTTTAGTACCCATAGTCCAGTTCTCATAGATAACCGTTTTTTTATCAAAAACATCTCCAGAGGTTATTAAAAAGTTTGCCAGCATTCCTTTTTTAAGCATCCCAATTTCATTTTCTTTTCCAATTATTTTTGCAGGAACAGTAGTAAGGGCTTCCAAAGCTGTTGTTTTATCCAATCCATAATCAATAGCTTTTAAAATATTGCTTTTAAATGTTGCCAATGACTTTGATTGGAAGGTTGTAAATGAAAATGAAATGCCATTTTTTGCCATTATAGCTGGGTTTGAAGGTGCCTGATTCCAATAACGCATATCTGCTAAAGTCAAATAATCTGCCTGAAATGGATTTTCTACGTCATATGCCTTAGGGAAATTTAAAGGTAGAATCAGTGTGGCATTTGTTTTTTTTATTTCTTTGGCCAATTCATATTCATTTCCTTTTCCTACAATTGCATATTGTATGTTAAATAAATCTCCAATTTTATCAGCTCTTAAAACATTCAATTTATCTCCAGCATAAAAAATTTGAGGTAAATGTTTGTTTTTATTGTAATGCTCTAAGGATAAATCTTTGGTTTCAATATTACCGGCTTCATACCAACTAGCATCGTAATTAAATTGACGTAACAATGCCATTGAACCCATTAATGAAGTTGGGTACATTTGTTTTGAATAAATACTTTTTGAGAAAGATAAATACTGGGATGATTTTTCATCAATTAATCTATCCGAATTATTCCCATCAGATTTTAAAGAAACTAAAATCCCAGATCCTCTAATTATTCCATCTGCAATATGCGTATTAACAACACCATATCCGATTTTTCTTAATTCTGTAGCTCTTTTTTCATCATATTTAAATTTAGTTATGGCATCATTTTCTGGCATTAAATGATCATTCCAATAATAGCCAACTCGTTTGGTATCGTATTGAGGATTTGATCTGCTTGAATTTGAAGGTTTTTCAATACTAATTCCAAAATCAGAATAAACATCAATAAAAGAAGGATAAATACTTTTACCTTTTAAGTCAATAACTAACACGTTTTTTGGTAAATTAATTGAATTGCCAACATCTATAATTTTGCCATTTTTAATTAGTAAAACCCCATTTTGAATGGTTTCAGTAGGGCTGACAATAATTTTTGCGTTTTTAAAAGCAATATAATTGGTATTGCTAGTTTTTACACCAGTATTAGTAGGGAAGTATTCTTGTGCATTTATTAAATAAGTACACATTAAAAATAATGAAAGAATTATTTTTTTCATAAAACAAATGGATTTAGGAAGGCAAAAACGCCTAAATGGTTAGTTAATAAGTTTTTAAATATAGAATTAAAAATTGAAAGATTCAATTAATTAATTTCCCAAGTTGAATAATAGAAGAAAACAAATAAGAATAAAAATCTATATTTCTTCAGTTAAATGGTAGTTTATTAAAAGTAATACCACTTTGTTATAACCATAAATGCCAGCCTCTTGTTTGTTGGCTTTTAAATAGGAATCGTAAAATAATTTAAAAAACTGCTCAGACCAATTTTGGTAAGATTGCCAAAAAGCTTGCTGTTGTTGCAAATCTTTTAAAATACCTTTATTCAATGATGCTTTTAAAATCTCATAATTATCAGGTTCATTTCTGTAAATTTCAAACAAACAATACCTTAATGCCATTAAATATCCAGAATAATTATAATAAACGTCCTTAGCTTTTGTAGCTGCTAAATACCCCACAAAATTAGCTTCTTTTTCAGAAGCAATACCAAGTTGGTGAGCAATTTCATGACAAACAGTTGCAGGGTAAGTGTTTTTTGGAATTAGCGAATTTACTTGTGCTTCGTTTGTAATTGGGTTTAAATAACCTGCAAAACCCATATATGTTAATGGTAAACTAAATAGTGAATGTTTTACTGTGGCATTTCTATATTCAAATTGTGAATGTTTTTTCTGAAGTTCATGATAAGCTGAGCCTGCGGTTTTTTTGATTTCACGCTTATCCAAGGGGTTTTTAGCTACTATGGTATCATTATTTGTTATAGAAAAATGAACAGCATTCACTTTTAAAATCAACTTTTCTGTGAAATTGTATAATTCGGTGGCTGTATAAGTATCTTTCTTGAAATTTAATCGGTTATATAAAGGTTCTCTTAAATAATTTAAACCCCAGTTTAATTGAAATATAAAAAAGATAACAGATAAAATTCCACCAATTTTGAAGAATGTATTTTTTAGGTTTAATTTTCTTGATTTGAGAGTACTATAAACAACTTTCAAAATATATACAATTAGCAATATATATATTAAGTCTCCAAATGAAAATGGAGTCCAACCCAAAAAGAGCCTTAAGAATTTTGAGATGTAAAGGTATAAGCCATTAGAATAATAGTTTTCAATAAATGCTGGGAATTGAGCAAGTAATTGAATACATGCCCATTGCATTACCAAAATCAGGGTAAGAATTTTATATATTTTTTTTAATTCCATTTTTCAAAAATATGAAATAAATTTTCAGAAAATAATCTTTAAAGAGTTATTAACAAAACATGGAGTTGTTAACAAGAATTGTGTAAAAATAAAAACCAAAATTACGCTTAAAATTAATGTTTAAAATCTACATTTGCTTTATTAAAATAAGTACAACAAAATATATTTATTTGTGTTCTTTTTAAAAAGAATTTTTTTAGAGTCTCAACTTTAAACCCTAAATTTATTTTTCGTAAATTTTATTTTTTAAATAACTGATTATTAATAGTGTATAAAATTATTATTGAGTGAAAAGTATACAGCCAATCCCATCTAAATCATTTAAAAAAAGCAATGTAATAAGCTTAGAAAAAGGGAAGCTACCTCCACAAGCTATTGATTTAGAAGAAGCTGTTTTAGGCGCCATGATGATTGATAAAAAAGGGGTAGACGATGTAATAGATATTTTACACGCTGATGTTTTTTATAAAGAATCGCATAAAGCAATTTACGAAGCAATTTTTACATTGTTTCAAAATACAGAGCCAATAGATTTGTTATCAGTGTCTAATCAATTAAGAAAGGATGGTAATTTAGAATTGGCAGGTGGTGATTTTTATATTGTAGGCTTAACTCAAAAAGTATCTTCTTCGGCTCATATTGAATTTCACGCACGTATTGTACTTCAAAAATATATTCAGCGTAAATTAATCACTATTTCTTCTGAAATTATTGAAGAAGCATATGATGAAACAATGGATGTTTTTGATTTGTTGGATGATGCTGAAACGAAATTGTTTGAAGTAACCCAAGGAAATCTTAAGAAAAGTTCGGAATCAGCTCAAGGGTTGGTAGATCAGGCAATTAAAAAAATTCAGGAGATTTCTAATCAGTCTGGAATGAGTGGTGTAGCCACTGGTTTTACACGCTTAGACGAATTAACATCGGGTTGGCAGCCTTCAGATTTAGTTATTTTGGCTGCACGTCCTGGTATGGGAAAGACCGCTTTTGTAATGTCTATGGCAAAAAACATGGCCATAGATTTTGATACACCTTGTGCTATTTTTTCCTTAGAGATGTCGTCAGTACAGTTAATTACACGTATGATTTCGAGTGAAACAGGTATTTCTTCAGGGAAACTTAGAAAAGGAAACTTGGAACCTCATGAATGGGAACAGTTAAATGTAAAAGTTAAAAACTTATCAAAAGCACCAATTTTTATTGATGATACGCCGTCATTATCCATATTTGATTTGCGTGCAAAAGCCAGACGTTTGGCATCTCAACACGGGATTAAAATTATAATTATTGATTATTTGCAACTAATGACAGCCGGTACATCAGCTGGAGGAAATCGTGAGCAAGAAATTTCAATGATTTCGAGAAACTTAAAAGCATTGGCTAAAGAATTGGCAATACCAGTAATTGCACTTTCACAGTTATCACGTGCAGTTGAAACACGTGGTGGAAGTAAACGACCTTTACTTTCTGATTTACGTGAATCTGGTGCGATTGAACAAGATGCCGATATTGTTTCATTTATTTTTAGACCTGAATATTATGGACTTACCGAATGGGACGATGATGAACATTCACCATGTGAAGGACAGGCTGAATTTATTGTAGCAAAGCATAGAAATGGTGGTTTGGAAAATATAAGACTTAAATTTACGGGTCATTTAGCTTTATTTAGTAACTTAGACGATGGCGCTGGTAGTGAATTTCAATCTAAAATGAACGTAACACCAAGTGCTGAAGAAGCTTTTGGAGTTCAAGATAATTTAAGTGATGGCGATGGCGACGTACCATTTTAAAAAACTTTTTTTTATAAATAAAAAAGTATCAGCATTCCAAAAAATGTTGACGCTAGTGGTTTTTTTATGGTCACAAGTCATTTTTGCATCGTTCATTTTAATTCCTATGGATGATGTAACTCAAACAAATCATTTAAAAGCTTACGGAATTACCTATTGGACTTTAGAAAAAGGAAATACCGCCAAGTGGTTATTAAATTATGAAGGTGGGTCTTTTTTATTGGAAGATAATGAAGCAACAAGAAATGAATGTAAAATAAGAGGGGTGACGTTTCAAGTAATTTCAGATGCCCAAGCAGCACAAATTTTAAAGGAGATTAGCAGTCCATCTAAAAATATGGAGGCGGTTGTTTTAGAAAAAGCACCAAAAATAGCGGTATACTCTCCAAAAAACAAAATGCCTTGGGATGATGCGGTTACGATGGTTTTGACCTATGCTGAAATTCCTTTTGATGTAGTTTATGATGAAGAAGTTTTAAATGAAAAATTGTTGATGTATGAGTGGTTACATTTGCATCATGAAGATTTCACAGGTCAATTTGGTAAATTTTATGGATCCTACAGAACGGCACCATGGTATATTGAACAAAAAAAATCATCGGAAGCATTGGCTTCTAGGTTAGGTTATTCAAAAGTTTCACAAGAGAAACTAGCTGTTGCATTAAAAATTAGAGATTTTGTAATTGGTGGAGGATTTATGTTCGCAATGTGTTCAGCTACTGATAGTTTTGATATTTCACTTTCGGCTGAAGGAGTTGATATTTGTGAAACAATGTTTGATGGTGATCCTTCTGAAAAGGACTATCAACAAAAAATAGACTACAATAAAACATTTGCTTTTAAAGATTATACCTTGGTGAGAAATCCCACAGAATATGAATTTTCTTCAATTGATATGACTTCTAAAAGAAGAAGTGTTCAGCGAACTTCAGATTATTTTTCATTGAAAGAATATTCAGCAAAATGGGATCCAATTCCAACTATGTTGTGTCAAAATCATACCCAGCTAGTAAAAGGTTTTATGGGACAAACCACGGCATTTGATAGAGATGCTATAAAATCGAATGTTTTGGTAATGGGCGAACTAAAATCAAATAGAGAAGCGCGTTATATTCATGGCGTAAAAGGCAAAGGAATGTTTACTTTTTATGGAGGCCACGATCCTGAAGATTATCAGCATAGAGTGGGGGACCCAAAAACAGAATTAGACCTATTTCCAAATTCTCCGGGCTATAGATTGATATTAAATAATGTATTGTTTCCAGCCGCTAAGAAGAAAAAACAAAAAACATAGGATGTTAATAACACTTCAATAACTTTAACTAATTATTTTAGTGCTCAATATTTCAAAAAGAGTATTTTTACGCCTTTAAATTAAATTATAGAAAATGTCAACGACACAAGAATTACAAAATTTTGTACAACAAGTAAGAAGAGATATTGTTAGAATGGTACATGCTGTGAATTCTGGACATCCAGGTGGATCTTTAGGATGTAATGAGTTTTTATCTGTGCTATATCAAGATGTGATGAGCTATTCAACAGATTTTTCAATGGATGGTACCAATGAAGATTTGTTCTTTTTATCAAACGGACATATATCTCCAGTGTTTTATAGTGTATTGTCAAGAAGTGGATTTTTTCCAGTTTCAGAATTGGCAACTTTTAGAAAATTAAACACACGCTTACAAGGTCACCCTACAACTCATGAAGGTTTACCTGGAATACGTATGGCTTCTGGTTCTTTAGGTCAGGGAATGAGTGTTGCTTTAGGTGCTGCTCAGGCTAAAAAGTTAAATGGGGATTCTAAATTGGTTTATACATTGCACGGTGATGGTGAATTGCAAGAAGGTCAAAACTGGGAAGCAATCATGTATGCTGCAGGTAAAAAAGTAGATAATTTAATCGCTACAGTTGATTATAACGGACAACAAATTGATGGATCTACGGATCACGTAATGCCAATGGGTGATTTAAAAGCTAAGTTTGAAGCTTTTGGCTGGATTGTACTTGAAGAAGAAAATGGAAATGATATTGACAGTATTAAAAACGTATTGGCTAAAGCAAAATCTTTAGCAGGAAACGGAAAACCTGTTTGTATTTTATTAAAAACAGAAATGGGTAATGGTGTTGATTTTATGATGCATACACATGCTTGGCATGGAAAAGCACCAAGTGATGCACAATTGGAAATTGCTTTAGAACAAAATCCAGAAACATTAGGAGATTATTAGTAAATAAGTTAAATCGGTTAAATGTTTAATCGTGTAATTGTATAAAATTTATTAGAGCCTTTTTCATAGTTATATGAAAGAGGTTTTTTTATGATAGTTTTATAATTTTCAACCTTCAAAATTGTAAGTTTACTGTTATATTTACAACTATTATAATTGTGATGAAAATTGATATTCTTTTTCAATTTCCAAACTTTAATTTTTTTAATTTTATTATATGAAAATAGGCATTGTTTGTTATCCTACATTTGGAGGGAGTGGAGTAGTAGCAACTGAATTAGGAATGGCATTGGCTCAAAAAGGACATGAAGTACATTTTATAACTTACAAACAACCAGTTAGACTGGATTTGATTTCAAGAAATATTCATTTTCACGAAGTTTTTGTCGAAGAATATCCTTTGTTTCATTTTCAACCATATGAACTTGCTTTATCTAGTAAAATGGAAGAAGTTGCACTAATGTATCAATTGGATATTTTACATGTGCATTATGCAATACCACATGCGTATGCCGCTTATATGGCTAAACAAATGCTGAAAGAAAAAGGTTTAGATATTAAGGTAGTTACAACGCTGCATGGAACAGATATAACTTTAGTTGGTAGTCATCCCAATTATAAAACAGCTGTTGAATTTAGTATTAATAATTCTGATGTTGTTACAACTGTTTCAGAAAGTTTAAAGAAAGATACGCTAAGGTTATTTAATATTACAAAGGAGATTCATGTAATAAATAATTTTATAGATTTTGAAAAATACCCTGAAATTGATTCCGTTGAATGTCAAAGACATACCATTGCAAATGATGATGAGCGCATTATAACCCATATAAGTAATTTACGTCCTGTTAAAAGAGCTGCTGATGTGATGGATATTTTTTATAAAATACAGAAAGAAATCCCATCTAAATTATTATTAGTAGGTGAGGGACCAGATAAAGAGCATATAGAATTTCAAGCAAAAGAATTGGGCATATTAGATAAAGTATTGTTTTTAGGAAATAGCAATGAAGTAAATAAGTTATTGTGTTATTCTGATTTGTTTTTATTGCCATCACAAACTGAAAGTTTTGGATTGGCAGCCTTAGAAGCAATGGCTGCAAGAACACCCGTAATTTCAACTAATTCGGGAGGATTATCTGAAGTTAATGAGCACGGCGTTACTGGTTTTCTAAGTGATGTTGGTGATACCGATGATATGGCTAAAAATGGTATTTATATTTTAGAAGATTTAGACAGGTTACAACAATTTAAGCAAAATGCTTTAGACCAGGCTAAACGATTTAGTTTACAAAATGTGTTGCCTGCTTATAAAGAAGTTTACCGCGAAGTTTGTCCTGATTGTTGTTAAGAGTTGTAATAATCTAATGCTTCTATAAGTAATTTTTTTTCAACTTTACAGTCGAATTTAAATTCTTCAAAATCAGTTAGTAATACAAAATTTACTTGTCCGCCAACATTCTTTTTGTCGTGAATTAAAAGTTCAATAATACCGTCATAATCAGAGGTGTTAATTTGAACTTTTCCGTAAATGGCAATAATAGATTTTTTGATATCTTTTAATTTTTCAGAAGGAAAATTTAATAGTTTTTCTGAAATATAAGCTTCAGTTACCATTCCTATAGCAATGGCTTCACCGTGCGTTAAATTTTCTTTGGTTTCCGACTCTAAAAAATACGATTCTATCGCGTGACCCAGCGTATGTCCATAGTTTAAAATTTTTCTTAAACCTGCTTCTTTAGGATCTTCAGTAACCACTTCGTTTTTAATTTCAATAGAACGATGAATTAGAGTGCTAATATTTTCAAGGCTAAGTTCTTTAAAATCATTTATACTATTCCAAATAGAAGTATCATATGTAATACCATATTTAATAATTTCAGCAAGTCCAGAACGTATTTCACGTTCAGAAACAGTCTCTAAATATTGCGTATCAATTAGTACCATTTCAGGATCACTAAACAATCCAATCTGATTTTTTAAAACTCCTAAATCAACACCTGTTTTTCCTCCTACAGAGGCGTCAACCATGCTTAATAAGGTAGTTGGAATATTAATAAATGTAATACCTCTTTTAAAGCAAGAAGCCACAAATCCACCCAGATCAGTTATAACACCACCACCCAAATTTATCATCAAACTTTTTCTGTCAGCACCCAATTCAGTCAAAGCATGCCAAACACCTGAGCAAGTATCTAAATTTTTATTTTCTTCACCAGCTTCAATCTCAATAATTTCAATTTCTAGTGTAGTTTCAAGGGTTTGTAACAGAATAGGTAAGCATTTTTCGTTGGTGTTTTCATCAACTAAAATAAATATTTTTGAATGCTTAACGTCGGCTATATATTCATTCAATTTAATAGAAGCCTCTTCTTGGAAATTCACGTAGTAATTGTTGGATAATATAGGTCGCATTTTGGGTAATATTTTTGTGCAAATTAAGGTCAAAAATATGAAAAAAGAAACTCTTTGTATTTATATTTGCTGAAAGTTAATTTTAAATGAAGGAAATATTTAATAATACTGAAGTTGCTTTTGAAGTAAAGTCTGATTCGGAAGTGAATAGAGCTTTTTACTTGTTTGAAATGATTAAAAGAGAATCTTTGGTTAAAGTGGGTACAGCAATGACCAAATTTGCGCTAAAAACTCATTTACCTGTTGAAGGCTTAATTAGGGCAACAGTTTTCGATCATTTTTGTGGCGGTGTTACCGAAGAAGATTGTATGAATGTAATCGATAAAATGTATTCAAAAAAGGTGCATTCGGTATTAGATTATTCTTCGGAAGGAAAAGAGGAAATTACTCAGTTTGATTTTACTATGGAAAAAACACTAAACAATATTAAGTTTGGTAAAGAAAAAGAGAGTGTTCCTTTTGCAGTATTTAAACCGACAGGTTTTGGTAGATTAGAAGTATATAGAAAATTAACAGAAGGAGAGCAGTTAAACGCTAGTGAACAAGCAGAGTGGGAGCGAATTAGAAAACGATATGAAACTGTTTGTAAAGCTGCTTTTGACAATGATGTACCTTTATTAATAGATGCTGAAGAAACTTGGATGCAAAGTGCAGCTGATGATTTAATTGAAGAAATGATGGTGAAATATAATAAGGAGAAAGTTATTATATTCGGAACGCTACAATTATACCGTTGGGATCGTTTAGATTATTTAAAAGAATTGCACAAGAGATCAAAAGAGCAAGGTTTTAAAATTGGTATGAAATTGGTGCGTGGTGCGTATATGGAAAAAGAACGCGAACGCGCACAAAAAAAAGGTTATAAAGATCCAATTTGTGTAGATAAAGCTGGAACAGACAAAATGTATAATGATGTTCAAGAGTATATGCTTAAAAACATTGATGATATGGCTATTTTTTCTGGTACGCATAATGAAGAAAGCTCTTATTTATTGATGGATTTAATAAAAAAATTAGGTTTAGAAAAAGATGATGAACGAGTTTGGTTTGGACAATTATTTGGAATGAGCGATCATATCAGTTTTAATCTGTCAATTAAAGGTTATAACGTTGCTAAATATTTACCATATGGTCCTGTAAGAGATGTAATGCCTTATTTAATTAGACGAGCAGAAGAGAATACTTCTGTAGCAGGACAAACAAACAGAGAATTAGAATTGTTAAAACGTGAAAGGGTTAGACGGAAAATATAATTAAAATTTAAATGAATTTAAAGAGCTGTTTTCACAGCTCTTTTTTATTTTGCTGAAAATCAATAATTTAAATACATTTAATTCTTTTGCTTTTGTAGTGTTAAATGAAATAAATCACCTAATTTTGCAGCTTCTAAAAAATCAGAATATGCAATCTATCAGAAACATAGCAATTATAGCCCACGTTGACCACGGAAAAACTACTTTGGTTGATAAAATTATCGATCAAGCTCACATATTAGATGAGCGAAAAGTTCGTACCGACTTATTATTAGATAATAATGATTTGGAACGTGAACGAGGAATTACCATTTTATCTAAAAATGTTTCTATTATATATAAGGACGTAAAAATTAATGTAATTGACACCCCTGGTCACGCCGATTTTGGTGGAGAAGTAGAACGTGTATTGAAAATGGCTGATGGAGTATTGCTTTTAGTTGATGCTTTTGAAGGCCCAATGCCACAAACACGTTTTGTATTGGGGAAAGCTTTAGAGCTTGGATTAACGCCTATCGTAGTTATTAATAAAGTTGATAAGCCAAACTGTACACCAGATATAGTTCACGACAAAGTTTTTGATTTAATGTTTGCCTTGGATGCTACTGAAGAGCAATTAGATTTCGCTTCTGTTTATGGTTCTGCGAAAAACGGTTGGATGAGTTATGACTGGAAAGATGAAACAGATAATATCATTCCATTATTAGATTCTATTATCAAAAATATTCCTGAAGCTCCATACAAAGAAGGAACTGTACAAATGCAAATTACGTCATTAGATTTCACATCTTTTGTTGGTCGTATAGCTATTGGACGTGTTTTTAGAGGAGATTTAGTTGAAGGAAAAGATTATATGCTTTGTAAAGCTGACGGTTCAACTAAAAAAGTACGTATTAAAGAATTACATACTTTTGAAGGTTTAGGTAAAGATAGAGCTGAAAAAGTAAGAAGTGGTGATATTTGTGCGATTACAGGTATTGAAGGATTTGATATTGGAGATACAATTGCTGATTTAGAAAATCCAGAAGCGTTGCCAAGATTAAAAGTAGATGAACCTACAATGAGTATGTTGTTTACAATTAACAACTCTCCATTTTATGGTAAAGAAGGAAAATATGTAACTTCTCGTCACTTACGTGATAGATTATTTAAAGAAACCGAAAAGAATTTAGCATTGCGTGTTGAGGCAACAGATTCTGAAGATAAGTTTAATGTTTTTGGTCGTGGAATTCTGCATTTATCAGTGTTAATTGAAACAATGCGTAGAGAAGGATATGAGTTACAAGTTGGGCGTCCACAAGTAATTATCAAACAAATTGATGGTGTTAAATGTGAACCTTACGAAACGTTGGTAATTAATGTGCCAGAAGAATTAGCTAGTAAAGCAATTAACTTAGTTAGTTTAAGAAAAGGAGATATGTTAGTAATGGAACCAAAAGGAGATATGCAACATTTAGAGTTTGATATTCCCTCACGTGGTTTAATTGGTTTACGTAATAAAATATTAACAGCAACACAAGGTGAGGCAATTATTAATCACAGGTTACGTGGTTTTGATGCTTTTAAAGGGGAAATTGGAACTTCAAATAATGGAGCCCTAGTTTCTGGAGATGCTGGTAAAGCAACCGCATATTCAATTGATAAATTGGGTGATAGAGGAATTTTCTTTATTGATATCAATCAAGAAATATATAAAGGACAAATTGTAGGAGAAAACAACAGGCAAGATGATATGTCTATTAATCTTACAAAAGGTAAGAAATTGACAAACGTTCGTAAATCGGGTACAGATACAGCTGTAAATATTGCTCCTAAGAAAGAATTTTCTTTGGAGGAGTGTATGGAGTATATTAAGGAAGATGAGTATTTGGAAGTTACACCGTTAAGTTTACGTATGCGTAAAATATCTTTTAGATAACATTCTTAAATAAATATTACAAAAGCGCTTTCATTCATTTGAAGGCGTTTTTTTTTGATCGTTAGTTATAAATAATCCAAAACGAAAGAGTAAGTTTATTCTTATGATTAATTATAATATTAGTTTGATTTTTTCTATGTTTTTAATTTTAAATATTGAACCAATCAATATTGAAGAATCTTATTCAGAAATTACTGCTTCGCATTTTCCATCAAATATTTATCAGGAAGATGGGCTTAGGCTGCTTAAATAAAATTGTTATTCTTGTCATTCAGTGAAATCAAAATCCTTTGATAAAATAAAGGCGCCTCCAATGGAGTTGGTTAAAAACAGGTATAAATTAGAATATAAGTCTGAAAAGGAGTTCATCGAAGCCTTTTCAAGTTGGACTTTAAAGCCAGCAAAAGAAAAGGCATTACTCTTGGATGAGATTGAGCGATTTAAATTAATGCCAAAACTAAGGTTCTACGAAGAAGATATTTTAATAATTGCTAAATATATTTATAATAATGAATTAGAAAAACCTAGTTGGTTTGATAGTTTCTATAACAAACAATAAAAAGAGCTATAATTTTACTGCCAAAAAGCTTTACAAAACTGTAAATATTTTTTTGATTTGCGACCCGGTGACTTTTTTAAAGTTTTTCTAGTCATTAAATGACTATTTTTTCTTTCTTTATATTTTGATCTATTATTAGAAGTAGCCGTTCTTGAAGTCATATTTGTATTTATTCTATTAGCAATATTGATAGTTCTATTGTAATTTATGTTGTTTTTCTTATGTTGTTTCTGTTATTATAAGAAGCAATTTATTCATTTCTTTTTTTTGGAAGGGTAATAATGCATTGTATAGTGTTGTGTTTACCATTATTTTCTTTAGGAAATTTATTATTATGACCTTAATATTTGGTGTAATTTTATCATAGGTCATAAGTCTATCTCCA
>JADWMI010000049.1:0-8701 GCA_015767395.1 Bacteroidota bacterium
AATCGCCAAAAATGATACCGGGAAAGCAGAGGGGTAAGCCAGTAGGTGTAAAATATGCCCTTCCAATTACTTTTAGAGTTGAGTTATGTGTTAATAATTTAATATCCTGTTTCCGTAAGAATCTTTTAGTAATTAATACATTATATTTGTGATGTAAATTAGAACATTCAAAAAACATGAAAATGAATATCAATCAATATTTAGATTCAACTTATTTAAAAACCGCCCAACAAGCAAAAATTTCAGAAGAAGAAACCAAACAAAAAGTTATGGATTTGGTGAATGAAGCTATTGAAAATAATTTTATGTTGGCGATGATTAGACCAAAACATGTGGCAATGGCACGTAAAATGGTCCAAGCGGCAAATTCAAATACATTAATTGGAACTGTAATTGGTTTTCATGAAGGAACGTATTCAACTATTGACAAATTAATGGAAGCGCAGCAAGCGGTTACAGATGGTGCAGATGAGTTAGATTTCGTGGTGAATTATGAAGCGTTTAAGAAAGGGAAAATAAATTTAGTAAAGGCTGAAGTCTATAAAGGAACCAAATTGGCCCTTGATAATAATAAAGCCGCCAAATGGATAATTGAAATTGCGGCATTAAATAACAAAGAAATTGTTGGCTTAAGCCAGTTAATTAGAGATGTGGTTATAGAAAATTTTGGTAAAGAAAACGCGGCCAGCGTTTTTGTAAAATCCTCAACTGGATTTTTCGCTACGGAAGAAGGGAAGCCAAACGGCGCTACTTTTGAAGCCATGGAGTTAATTGTTGAAAATTCTAAACCACTACCAGCAAAAGCGGCTGGTGGCGTTCGTAATTTTGAAGATGCGGTGAAAATGGTTAACTTAGGCGTTACACGAATTGGAACTTCATCCGCAAAGTTAATTTCAGATGGAGGTAACGCAAGTGATTCCTATTAAAAAATGGAAAATTATTTTTCACATGAAACAGCAGTTATTGATAATGACTGTGAAATAGGTTTAGGAACCAAAATTTGGCATTTTAGTCATATTATGACAAATTCAAAAATTGGAAAGAATTGTAATATTGGTCAAAATGTTGTGGTGTCACCAGAGGTTATACTGGGGAATAATGTAAAAGTGCAAAATAATGTTTCAATCTATACTGGAGTTATTTGTGAAGATGACGTTTTTTTAGGGCCCTCAATGGTGTTTACCAATATCATGAACCCTAGAAGCGCTGTTATTCGAAAAGATGAATACAAACATACATTGGTAAAAAAAGGTGCTAGTATAGGTGCAAATGCAACTGTTATTTGTGGAAATGAAATTGGCGAATATGCTTTAATTGGTGCTGGAGCTGTGGTTACCAAACAAGTATTACCATATGCATTGGTAGTTGGAAACCCATCAAAACAAATAGGTTGGGTTAGCGAATACGGACATCGATTAAATTTTGATAAAAATGGAATGGCAACCTGTGTTGAAAGCAGTGAAAATTATCAATTAACAAATAACAAAGTTGTAAGAATTTCGTAATTAATTATAATGAATAAAAAAGTTTTACCCCTCCTTTTATTATTGGTTTCATTTTCTGTTTTTTCACAAATTGAAAAATACCCTGTTTTTAAAAATTGTGATACACTTCAAATAGAACAATTACCAAAATGTTTTAAAAGCGAACTTAAAAACACCATTTTAGGAGAATTTAAAATGCCTGATATTGTCCTTCAAGAAAATTATAAAGGGACTGTCAATATTGTATTTGTTGTTACTTCTGAAGGAGCTTTTAAACTTATTTACGTGAATTCACCTTATAGCGAATTGAAAAATGAAGTTGAGCGAGTTTTTAAGGCTTTACCAGCTATTACGCCTGCAAAATATAACAACCATTCGGTTGAAATGCAGTTTGTATTTCCTTTAAGAATTCCTTTAGAAGATACAACAGAAGTAATGCTTGTTGAAAAACCTACAGAAATTGTGACGTTAGAAGTTGAAGAAGTTGCTATTGATACTGTAAAAAAAACATTGTTTCCTGAGCATAAAAGCCAATTAAATATACCCCTTGTACATACTACTTATAATTCATATGAATACTATATGAATCAAGGTGCCAATACCCACACAACTGTAAAACCTTATGTGTATACCGATGTAATGCCACAATTAAATTTGGATGTGCAAAAAACAAAATTATTACAAGATAGAAAAACATGGTTTGGAAGAAAATTATGGAATGAGCACTTGGTAAATGTTCAAGGAAAGGATTTTTGGATTACACTAGATTTG
This sequence comes from Bacteroidota bacterium, assembly GCA_015767395.1. Next base: position 2,256 of record JADWMI010000049.1, read on the forward strand.
CCAATAGATTTACAATTAGGAAAGGATAGTGAAGGGGTTTCAACTTTTAACAATACACGGGCCCTCCAAGTTAATGGAGGAGTTGGTAAGCAATTTAGTTTTTCTACAACTTTTTATGAAAGTCAAGGAAGATTTGCTAAATATTTTAACGACTATGCTGAACAGATGAAACCCGATGGTGGAAATCCGGCAATTATACCTGGACGTGGAATAGCAAAAGATTTTAAAACGGATGCCTATGATTATCCGGTGGCGGAAGCATATATCTCATATACGCCAAGCAAGTATTTTAATTTTCAATTTGGGAATGGTAAAAACTTTATTGGTGATGGTTATAGATCTCTGTTGTTGTCTGATGTGGCCTCTCCATTACCTTATTTTAAAATAAATACGAGTTTCTGGAAAATTAAATATACAAATCTATGGATGTGGGCGCAGGATGTTAGAAAAGAATTAACAGTTGATGGGGCTTATAAGCAAAAATATATTGCAGTTCATTATTTAAGCTGGAATGTAACCAAAAGATTTAATTTAGGTTTGTACGAAGCTGCAATTTGGGACAATGCAAATAATAGAGGTTTTGATGTGAATTTTTTAAATCCAATAATATTTTACACAGCCATAGAATTTGCAACAGGTACTAGAGCAGGTAATGCGATTGTTGGCCTTAATTTAAAATATAAATTCAATAAATTTTCTTTGTATGCTCAAATCGTCGCTGACGAAATGCGTTTTTCTGAAATATTTAGTGGAAGCGGTTGGTGGGGAAATAAAGTTGGATTTCAATTGGGAGCAAAGTTTCACAACGCATTTAGTATTGAGAATTTGTATTTTCAAGTTGAATACAATCAAATTAGACCATATACTTATTCACATGACGAGCTGAACTATAATTTTGGACATAACAATCAGCCTTTAGCGCATTTATGGGGATCCAATTTTAGAGAAGCGATAGTTATTGCCAATTATAATTTTAATCGCTGGTATATAGATACAAAATTTGTAGTTGGGACTAAGGGATTTGATTTCAATACAGTGAGTGATTCCTACAGTTACGGTGGAGATATTTATAACGATAATGATAATAGGAAATCAGATTATGGGAATAGTATTGGGCAAGGGGTGGAAACCAATGTTTTTATAGGTGATTTTCAATTGGGTTACTTGGTAAACCCTGCAACTAATTTGAAGTTTTTTGGAAGGGTGGCTTATAGAAGTTTTCAGCCTACTACAACTACCAATATTTTACAAAATTCAAATTCTACATGGATTTCAATTGGTTTAAAAACGGATGTTTTCAATTGGTATTTTGATTTTTAATATGTTATTAAAAAACTTATAAATAAGTCTAAAGTATATTGTTGCATTAATGATGAATAATTTAATTTTGAACTTGAATTAATAGTATAAAAAAATGTCGAAAATAGAAGTAACAACCCTTAAAAATTCTAACGGATTAGAATTGCAGATTTCTAATTTGGGAGCCACTGTAATAAGTATAAATGTTCCAGATAAAAATAACAAAGAAGTTAATGTTGTTGTTGGGTTAGAACCCGAAGATTATAACAAAGAACCTTATTTAAGTAATTACACTTATTTAGGTGCTTCAGTGGGGCGTTATGCAGGTAGAATTTCTAAAGGTGCGTTTCAAGTTAAAGGTAAAACATATCCTATTTACAATGAAGAAGGTGTGCATTTGCACGGTGGAAAAGTTGGGTTTGATAAAAAATATTGGAAGGTTGAAAGTTTAGTTGAAGGCAAAAATCCACTGGTTACTTTTTCTTGTGAAAGTGCTCATTTAGAGGAAGGATATCCGGGTAATTTAAAAGTTACAGCTACCTATCAATTAACTGAAGAAAATGAGGTTAAAGTAACTTATAAAGCTACAACCGATGCAGCGACACCAATAAACCTAACAAATCATGCTTATTTTAATTTGAATGGTTGTGATTCAATTGTTGATCATACATTAAAATTAAATAGTGCTCAATATTTAGAAGTTGATGAACAGTTAATTCCTTCCGGAAAATTAATTGATTCTAAAAATACAAGGTTTGATTTCAATGAAGAATCTATTATTGGAAGATCGGATTTTGAAGGTTTTGATGATTCGTTTGTGCTGGGAAAGGAATCTTTAAAAGCAACATTAACTGCACCTAAAACAGGTATTCAAATGAAAGTTTATTCCAACCAACCTGCTTCAGTTATTTATACACCGGTAATGTTAGATGGTATACCTTTTAAAAAGGGTGTTACCTATTCGAAATTCTCAGCGATTTGTTTTGAAACTCAAAATTTTCCTGATGCTCCAAACAATTCAAATTTCCCATCTAGTATTTTAGAACCCAATCAAGAATATGTAAATGAGTCTGTTTGGGCGTTTTCAATTGTTTAGATTTTAGTATTAGATAAAACACATAAAAAAAGAGGCTTTAAAGCCTCTTTTTTTATGTGCAGAATATTATTGCTATTCCGTTTCGGGTGACATAAATTTATAAACGAATCCGGCTAAAATAGCGCCAATAATAGGAGCTACCCAAAAAAGCCATAATTGACCAGTTGCCCAATCTCCTACAAATAATGCCTGAGATGTACTTCGAGCAGGGTTTACAGAGGTGTTTGTTACTGGAATACTAATTAAATGAATAAGTGTTAGTCCAAGTCCAATAGCCAAACCAGCGAAGCCTTTAGGAGCTTTAGAGTGTGTTGCCCCCAAAATAATGATTAAAAACATAAAAGTCATCACAATTTCTGTTGTCAAAGCAGCTACTAAACCATAACCGTCAGGAGAATGTTCTCCATAACCATTGGCAGCAAATCCATCGCTTAAGCTAAAACCAGATTTCCCACTTGCTATAAGATATAAAATACCTGCTCCAGCAATTCCACCTAGCACCTGAGCTATGATGTAAGGAATTAATTCTTTTTTGTCAAAACGACCACCGATCCATAATCCGACGGACACAGCAGGATTTAAATGGCATCCAGAAATGTGACCGATGGCATAGGCCATGGTTACGACAGTTAAACCAAAAGCCAGCGCGACTCCAGCAAAACCAATTCCTAATTCAGGGTAAGCGGCGGCTAAAACGGCACTTCCACATCCACCCAGTACAAGCCATAAAGTTCCAATAAATTCGGCTACTAATTTTTTCATAAGTTTTAAATGTTAGTTAATAAATACAACTATTTGGTTGCTAGTTACTCAAATTTAGGAGTTTATAATTAATATAAAGAATTTATTTCCTATTAAATTGTTCCCTATAGAAAAAAGGAAGGCTGATTGAAAATAGTATTTTTCAATCAGCCTTCCTTTTTAAAAGTTTTAAAAAAACTTATTTGAAGCTATTAATTACAGCTTTCGTGAAATTTTTTGCTGTACCATTAACATTATCTGGTTCATCAATTCTAGTAGTAACGTAGGCAACAAGTTGCTTGTCTTGAGCCAAATCTAAATTATATACCATAGTTTGTAAAACAAAACTAAAGGTAGTTTCAGTCTCCATTGTTTTAGGAACATATGTTCCATACTGGTCGTAGGTTTTAGGGTTGTACAAATAACCAGAAGAATAACTATAAGGACTATAATAACCGCCATAAAATCCATAAGAATATACAGGAATATAAGGAGGGTAATAAGCTGCTATAGATTGACCTGCATAATAACCACCTTCTTCTGTTGATCTTACATTTGTTAATTTATCTTTTAATACCGTTAAAACCACACCAGTATAGCCTTCATTATCAAATAATTTTTGAAGCGCTTCCTTTTTTTCCTCTGTCATTTTTTCTTCTGGTTTTAAGTTTGGGTGTTTTAAATAACTTTCAGATGCATTAAACCCTTTGGCTCTTAATTGTGTTGCCATTTCATTTTCAAAAGCCATGCGAACTTTTTTATTAGCCGTTCTTGCAATTACAAGTATGTTTTTGGTTTTAAAGTCATTGGTGTTTTCAGCAGTCCATTTGTTTGCAACATTGATACTGCTTGAGCAGCTATTTATTACAAAAATAAATGCTAACAGTACTATTGGATAAAAGATTTTTTTCATAAAAAGATTATTTTAGTGGAAATTGTCAAACTTATTTTTAAGTGTAAACAAACATACTAAATTATTTAGCAACTATATAGTGTATTATACATGCTTTTGGAAATGAACTTGTGAAAAAACAAACAAATTATTTGTTATGTAAAGTATCTTTATAAAGAATAAGTAAAAGTCATAGTTATGAGTTTTTTTGAATTACAGAATTTATGTATATTTATTTAACTTTAACTCAAACTTTAAATCTATGGAACGTTGTGCTACAAGCATTGTGCATTTAAGAAAATACTTATTTTTATTTTTAATTTTTATTTCTGGAGATACACTAATGGCTCAAATCGCATATGATCAAGTTTCCAATAAAAACATATCTCTAGGAACTTATGGGAGGGTTGGTGTAGACTGGTCGTTTGAGGATGGAAAAACTATTGGAAGAAGACTTAATCTAAACAATATGGGGAGTATTGGAGGAAGGTTAGAGGAGCAAGATTATTTAGAAATTGCACCCTCTTTTCACTTCAATCCCAAAGAAGGAGATGAAACAATAATTCATGCGCAAATGAGAATGTCTGTTTACTCTAATAGTTTAACAAATTTTGCCAATAGTTCCACTTCAAGTCTTGGTGGTTTAACAATAGCAATGCCTGAAATTTTTGTTCAGGCAAGAAATATTGCAGGTAAAGATTTAAATATTTGGGTAGGAGCAAGATTGTACCGAGGTCCAGATGTACATATAGCCGATCATTTTTATTTCAATGATCACTCAGGTCAGGGTTTTGGTGTTGAATACAAGAAATCTAGGTTTGCAGCTATTTATGTCTCCTCAACAGATACAACTTCAACAGTTCCTCCTTATTTTTATTTAAATATTAAAACGGGTGTTCCAAACGCAACCCTTAGACAAAGAACAATCTATTTATTGGAGCATGATATTGATGTAAATGAACAAAATAAAATTACATTGTTAGGAGAATATCATACAATGCCTGCTGGAAATGTTGTAATTGAAGAAGATGATGTGGAGGAAATTTTAGATTTACCAAACGATTATGGTCTTGTTATTGGAGCCAGGTTAAATTCTAAATTTAAAAATATGAGACCAGGTTCTTTCAATGATTTTAGTATTAGATATGGTTCAAGAATTGCCAATGGAGGTGATGGAGGAATCTCTCAAACTTCACACACTTACGGTGCTCCAAATTTAGAAGAGCTTAACTTTAAATCGGCGTATTCCGTTGCAATTGTAAACCATGCAGTGTTTAACATTTCCGAAAATAACACCTTAAACCCTTATATTGTTTTAACTGCTAGTAAGGGAGGTTCAGATTCTGACCATCTAGGAGAAACCTATTACGGAAAAGAGGTGATCAATAAAAAATTCGATTTTACTTTTGGAGCTAGAGATGAAATTTATATATCTGATTTTTTCCATTTAGCCACTGAATTTCATTATTCTCAAAGAACTGATGGAACCAATCCTGTTGCCAGTATGACGAAATTTAGTGTAGTTCCAATATATGTTCCGACTGGAAAGAAAGACACCTGGGCAAGACCCCATTTACGTTTTGTTGCGAGTGTAGCATATTATAATGACTTTGCTAAGGAAACCTTGTATTCACCTTATCTAGAGTTTGCAGGAGAAAAGTCTTGGGGAAGTTATTTTGGTGTAAAAGCTGAATGGTGGGTATGGAACTAGCATAAATTGTTCATTTTTTAAATGAATAATTAGTAGTTTCAATATTATCAATTAGAGCATAAAAAAACTCAAACCTATTTGGTTTGAGTTTTTAATTTTTCAATATATAATTTCAATTAACCTTCTTTTAAGGTTAATGGCATTGTATAGTGTTTAAATTTTTCTCCAGGGTTTGAAATCACTTTTTGATTTAAATTTTTTCGAACATAATTTAATACATCAGTATTTTTTGAATCAACATTTAGTACAATTATTTCACTCGCAGAGCTAAAAGTAAATGTAATTGTTACTGTGATTTCTCGATTAACATTAAAATCTGGAGCATCCATCAATGCTACAATTTGGCTTCTCATTTTATTAGGAGAATCATCAGGAATTACATTGCTTGCAAATAATGTAGTTGTTCCAATTACTAAGGCTAGAGCCATTAACATAAGTTTTTTCATAATAAATAGTTTTAATTTTTTAGTTATACATAAGAGACGTGTACATTAAAAAAATGTGACTAAAAAAAAGGTAATTAACAAATGTTTAACAATTATTGATGACAACAGAAATGGAATTTTATCAGTTTATAAAAAGAATATTCCTGATAAATGTCATTGTAAAAATGATATTTTGATTCTATATTTGAGTGTTAATTAGAATTCAACCTCAATTCAATTTTAATTAACTTTTCTTTTTCATAGCAATTTTCCCACTTCAAT
>JADWMI010000049.1:8801-12252 GCA_015767395.1 Bacteroidota bacterium
CCTCAATTCAATTTTAATTAACTTTTCTTTTTCATAGCAATTTTCCCACTTCAATTGAAGTGGGTTTTTTATGCTTTACATTGTAGAAATTTTTTGATAATACATTTTTCTATACTATTAGCAAGTTTATGAAGTATTTGTTGAGGCTAAAAAGGGCACCATTGAAAGTGTGCTATGAAAAAAAAGTGACTGTTGTAATTCTTTTATCGTCATAATTGGCAAATAACTACATGATTATGCAGTTGATTTTGCCTGAGACCTGTATTATATTTGGGTACTGTTAATGAATAGTGATTTTATATTTATTTGAATTAATTATAAAGTACTACTAACTAAGAAAAGCCTTTAGAATATTTATATTTAAAAGGCTTTTTTTTATGCCGATTTTATATAGAACAAAACCAGTAATATTAAAAAGGCTCTTGAATTTTCAAGAGCCTTTTTAATGAATTATAATTGGGTATTAATCGTTTAATTTTAATACAGCCATAAATGCTTCTTGTGGAATTTCAACATTCCCTACTTGTCGCATACGTTTTTTTCCTTTTTTCTGTTTCTCTAACAATTTACGCTTACGAGAAATATCGCCACCATAACATTTTGCAGTCACATCTTTTCTAAGAGCTTTAATGGTTTCCCTAGAAATAATTTTAGCGCCAATGGCTGCTTGAATTGGTATATCAAATTGTTGACGTGGTATTAATTGTCTTAATTTTTCACACATTTTTTTACCAATATTATAGGCATTGTCTGCGTGAATTAATGCTGAAAGTGCATCAACGGAATGAGCGTTAAGTAAAATATCAACTCTAACTAGTTTAGATTCTTTCAATCCAATTGGATGATAATCAAATGAAGCATATCCTTTCGAAACAGTTTTTAAACGGTCATAAAAATCGAAAACTATTTCAGCCAAAGGCATATCAAAAGTCAATTCAACACGCTCAGGTGTTAAATAAGTTTGATTGGTAACAATACCACGTTTTTCAATACACAAACTCATTACGGGTCCTACAAAATCAGATTTTGTGATAATGGTTGCCTTGATAAAAGGTTCTTCAACACGGTTTAGTTTTGAAGGTTCCGGTAAATCGGAAGGGTTGTTTACTAAAAGAACGGTATCTGGGTTTTTATTTGTAAATGCATGATAAGATACGTTAGGAACTGTAGTAATAACAGTCATATCAAATTCGCGCTCTAAACGTTCCTGAATAATTTCTAAATGTAACATTCCCAAGAAACCACATCTAAAACCAAAGCCCAAAGCGGCTGAACTTTCAGGAATAAAAACCAATGAAGCATCATTCAATTGTAATTTTTCCATGGAAGAACGCAATTCTTCATAATCTTCGGTATCAACAGGGTAAATACCTGCAAAAACCATTGGTTTTACATCTTCAAAGCCTTCAACCATATTTTGCGTTGGATTTAAAGCATCGGTAATAGTATCACCTACTTTAATCTCACTTGCCGTTTTTACTCCGGTAATTAAATAACCTACATCACCAGCTTTTATGCTTTTTTTAGGCACTTGGGTTAATTTTAAAGTACCAACTTCATCAGCACTGTATTCATTGTCTGTAGCAATAAATTTAATGCGTTGTCCTTTTTTAATTTCACCATTCATAACTCTAAAATAGGTTTCAACACCTCTGTAAGAGTTGTAAACAGAATCAAAAATCAGCGCTTGTAAAGGCGCGTTTACATCTCCCTTCGGAGCAGGAACTTTTTCAATAATTGCTTCTAAAATATTTTCAATTCCAAAGCCTGTTTTACCACTTGCGTGAATTACATCTTCAGGGTCACACCCTATTAAATCAACAATATCATCGGTAACTTCCTCAGGATTTGCACTAGGTAAATCGACCTTATTCAAAACTGGAATTATTTCCAAGTCATTTTCTAAGGCTAAATATAAATTCGAAATTGTTTGTGCTTGAATACTTTGTGCCGCATCTACAATTAAAAGTGCACCTTCACAGGCTGCAATTGATCTTGAAACCTCGTAAGAAAAATCTACGTGTCCAGGAGTATCAATTAAATTCAATACATATTGTTCACCTTTATAAGTATAATCCATTTGTATGGCGTGACTTTTAATGGTAATTCCACGCTCACGTTCCAAGTCCATAGTATCTAGCAATTGTGCTTGCTCTTCACGGGCAGTTGTTGTTCCCGTAAAACTTAAAAGTCTATCGGCCAAGGTGCTTTTACCGTGATCAATGTGTGCTATAATGCAAAAATTTCTGATGTTTTTCATGCTTCGTATTCCTATCTTCTTATTTGGCGCAAAGATAACCAATTATTCAATCTAAAAAATAAAATTAAAATTAGTCGTGGTTTGGATAAATAATACCTGCGTTTTTTCTAATCGCGTCTAAAGTATTGATCAATGTTAAGCTGAAAGAAAGTGGTAAAACAGGGCTTTCGATTAAATTTTCGTCTAAACATTTCATAACATGTGAAGCTTCAAAATGATAACCCATATGTGGGCCGGCCTCAAATTCAATCAATTGTTTTTCGCCTTTTTTAATAAGTATAATGGGTTCGCTTGAAAAACGATCGTATTTTATAATTCCGTTTTCAAAACACAATTCAGTTTCATTTTTAAATTCGGCATCAAAACTGGAGGTTAATACTGCTGTAGCCCCATTTTTATAGCCAAATAATATGGATATACTTTCTTCCGAACCTGTTGGGCTGAAATGGGGTAAAGTTTTTATTTTATGAGGTTCACTAAGTAATTGTAATGCGGTAAAAACTGGATAAATTCCAATATCTAATAAGGAGCCACCTCCCAAATCAATATTGTACAACCTGTTTTTAGGGTTGTATTCCCCGTTAAACATAAAATCTGATTTCAAGAATTTTAGTTTACCGAGATTTTCTGAAGCGATTAATTCTTTAACTTTTTTGAATTTAGGTCTGAATAGCACCCAAAAAGCCTCCATTAAAAAAGTGTTGTTTTCTTTTGAAGCAGCAATCATTTCAGTCACCTCTTTAGCATTAATGGCAAATGCTTTTTCGCACAACACCGCCTTTTTATGATTCAAGCAAAGTAAAGTATGTGCCAAATGAAAATTATGAGGTGTTGCAATATAAACAACATCAACTGTTGGATCTTCAACCATTTCTAAGTAGGAACCATAAGCTTTTTCAAAACCAAATTTAGCCGCAAAATTTTGAGCATTGTCTAAATTCCTAGAAGCCGTGGCATATAAATTAGCATTTGGCAATCCTTTTAATTCTATTGAAAATTTTTCAGCGATATTCCCGCAGCCTAAAATTGCCCAGTTGTATTTTTTCATAGTTTTTTTATTCTACCCAATCAGCCACAAATAAATTTGTATCGTGGGTACCGTTATTATTTCTGTTTGAAGAGAAAACCAATTTTTTCCCGTCAGGAGAAAACATTGGAAAAGCATCAAAAACAGTATCATATGTTATTTGT
>JADWMI010000205.1 GCA_015767395.1 Bacteroidota bacterium
TTTTCTAATGAAGTAGCAACCAAATTACAACTATAGGGAAAAGCAAAATCTTGATAATTTACACCTTGCAACCAGTATTGTTCATCTTTTTTTTTTAAAACAACAGGCATTCGTTGTTTGGTATTGTGAATTTCACTCATCAATTCATTGGCCTGCGTAGTAATTATTGAATAGGAGTTTATTCGGGTGTTATTAAAATCAGTCCATTCAGTATAAATCCCTGCAAAAGCAAACAATTCTTGGTTAGGAAGTGTAATTAAATACTTTTCTTTTTTTGAACCATTTTTATTTCTCCATTGCCATTCGTAAAAACCATCAGCTAAAATTAAACAGCGATTTTGAATGATATCTTTAAAAGATTTTTTTTCAGTTAACGTTTCAATACGAGCGTTTAAGGTGTAATTTCGAATGGATTCATCTTGTGACCAGTTTGGAATTAGTCCCCAATTAAATAGCTGAATTTTATTTGGGGATTCATTTGTAATAACGGGCGTTTTAGGGTGTTCAAAAGCACTACAAAATTCCATAGGTTCATAATCATTCAACGCCGCTATTTCAGCATTAAAACGTTCACCAATTTCCTCTTTTTGTTTCGTTATTTTAGTTTGGTAACACATCAATAAAACTTGTTGTTTTATAATTCTAAGGTATCTAATTTATTTTTAATGAGCGCATCCATCGTAATATTAGCGTAATCGGACAAGGTAATTAAAAAACCAATTGGAGGTTTCGCCCTATTTTCTTCATAGGAGCTTATACGAGAACGAGATACTTTTAAGTCATCTGCAAATTGTTCTTGCGATAGCTTTTTTAACGTTCGTATATATCGTATGTTTTTTGATAAATAATTCACAATGCTTATTATATGAGCAACAACTGATTGTTTAATGAGCTAAATTAGCAAAAAGATTTTAGTTTAATAATTTTTGTTGATAAATGTATTTAAATACACATACCTATTACAGTTTGCGATATGGCACTATTTCGCCTAAATCCCTTTTGGAACAAGCCTTTCAGCAGGGTGTTTCAACGTTGGTTTTGACAGATATTAATAGTACTTCGGCAAACTTGGAATTTGTACAATTGGCAAAAAAAAAGGGTGTAAAACCTATTCTAGGCGTTGATTTTAGGAATGGAGCACAGCAACAATTTGTAATGATTGCTAAAAATAACAATGGCCTGCAATTGATAAATTCTTACTTGTCTGAAATGCTACATGAAACTAAAATGGTTATTCCATACAGGGCTAAAAAGCTGTCCGATACTTACGTTATTTATCCCTTTGAAAATAATATTTTAGATTTAAATGAAAATGAATACATAGGAATAAAACCATCAGATTTAAATCATTTGAAATTTTCTGAATGGCGGTTTCAGCAAAATAAGCTGGTGGTTTTAAAAACGGTTTCATTTCAGGATAAAAAAGGGTTCAATACACACAGATTGTTAAGAGCCATTGCTAACAATACACTACTTAGTAAACTTTCAATTTCAGAACAAGGAAAACAAACAGATGTAATGATCCCTGAAAAAGAGTTGAAAGAATTATTCAGTGAGCTTCCAGAAATAATTACAACGACTCAAAAAATATTGGATAGCTGTTCCATCGATTTTGATTTTTCAAAAGATGCGCCTAAAAATCAAACTTCTTATACCAATAATGAAGTGTTAGATTTTAAATTGTTGCGAAAACTGGCTTATGGAGGGTTGAATTATAGGTATCAAAAGATAGGGAAACGTGTTTTTGAACGGTTGGAAAAAGAATTGGAAATTATCAAACAAAAACAATTTGTGTCCTATTTCTTAATCAATTGGAAAATTTTAAAATATGCCAGAAGTAAACAATATTATTATGTTGGAAGAGGGAGCGGAGCCAATAGTATTGTTGCTTATTTACTCAGAATTACAGATGTTGATCCTATAGAACTGGACTTGTATTTTGAACGGTTTATTAATTTGTACCGTACCAATCCACCAGATTTTGATTTGGATTTTTCTTGGCGTGATCGGGATGATATTATGAATTATATCTTCAAAACATTTAAACACACCTCCTTAATAGCCGTTTACAATACGTTTAAATACAAAGCTTCTGTAAGAGAATTGGGCAAAGTATTTGGTTTGCCAAAGGAAGAAATTGATAAGCTAACCACTCAAAATTTCAATCCAAATCAGTTAGATGATTTATCTAAATTGGTGTTGATTTACAGTAAATATATCAAAGGATTCCCAAATTATTTAGGTCTTCACCCTGGAGGGATACTCATTTCAGAAAAACCAATTCATTATTATACAGCAACCTATTTACCGCCAAAAGGATTTTCAACTGCGATGTTTGATATGGTTGTTGCCGAAGATATTGGCTTGTACAAATTTGATATTTTAAGTCAGCGTGGACTGGGGAAAATACGTGAAGCGGTTGATATTGTAAAATACAACCATCCAACGCATTCAGCGATTGATATTCACGATATAAAACGCTTTAAAGAAGATAAGAAAATCAAAGATATTTTAAGAAATGCCAAAGCCATAGGTTGTTTTTATGTGGAATCACCAGCAATGCGAATGCTACTTAAAAAATTGCAGGTTGATAATTATTTGGGCTTGGTCGCAGCGAGTTCTGTAATACGGCCAGGTGTTTCAAAATCGGGAATGATGCGTGAATATATCAAGCGATACAGAAACCCAGAAAGAAGAAAAGATGCGCATCCAATTTTGTTAGAAATTATGCCCGAAACTTTTGGTGTTATGGTTTATCAGGAAGATGTGATTAAAGTAGCGCATTATTTTGGGGGTTTAGGTCTGGGAGAAGCAGATATGTTACGACGTGGGATGAGTGGAAAGTTTAGATCTAAAGAAGAATTTTTAAAAGTGAAAAATCAGTTTTTTGAGAATTGTAAAGCAAAAGAGCATTCCTTTGAATTGACTTCCGAAATATGGCGACAAATAGAGAGTTTTGCAGGTTATGCATTTGCCAAAGGGCATTCAGCTTCTTATGCCGTTGAAAGTTACCAAAGTTTGTTTTTGAAGGCTTATTATCCATTAGAATATATGGTTGCTACACTCAATAACTTTGGAGGGTTTTACAGACAAGAATATTATGTGCACGAAGCCAGAATGAACGGAGGAATTATTAATCCGCCCAGCATAAACAAGTCGTTTTATCAAAATCATATTGAAGGAAAACATATTTATTTAGGCTTTATAATGCTACATTCTTTTGAGGTAAAGAATGCTAAAAAAATAGTGGATGAGAGAACCAACAATGGACTTTTTTTAGATTTAGATGATTTTATTGAACGTGTTCCAATTTCATTAGAGCAAATAGCGGTGTTAATTAAAGTAAATGCTTTTCAATTTACCCAAAGAAACAAACGTGAATTGCTGTGGGAAGCGCATATGAAAGTAAATAAAGTAGTTTTAGAAGAAAACATTGTAACCCTTTTTAAATCTGAAAAAGTAACGTATAAAACACCCGAATTAACAAGTTCAACATTAGAAGATGCTTTTGATGAATTACAATACATCGGTTTTACATTGGATAGTCCCTTTAAATTACTAACAGCGCCATTAAAACAACAATTATTTGCCAATGATTTAATAAATTATGTAGGCAAAACAGTGACCGTTTACGGCTATTATGTTACCGCAAAACGAACCATTACTTCAAAAGGGGAGATGATGTATTTTGGAACTTTTATTGATTCCAAGGGCAACCATATTGACACGGTGCATTTTCCACCTTCGGTTAAAAAATATCCATTAAAAGGAAGAGGTGTTTATCAGCTAATAGGTAAAGTAACTGAGGAATTTGATTGTGTGAATGTAGAAATTGAACAACTGGAAAAATTAGCCATTGTTCAAGATGTGAGATATGCTGAACCACCAAAAATAACTGCAGGATGAATAATTTAGAACGCTCCATTGTTCATATGGATTTAGATACTTTTTTTGTGTCATGTGAACGTTTAATTGATAGTCGATTAAATAACAAGCCAGTTTTAATTGGAGGAACTTCGGACAGAGGTGTTGTTGCAAGTTGTAGTTATGAAGCGCGTAAATATGGCGTACATTCAGCAATGCCTATGCGAATGGCAAAACAATTGTGTCCGGAAGCAATTGTTTTAAGAGGAAATTCGGGTATTTATACCAAATATTCTAAACTGGTTACTGATGTAATAAGCGAGAGTGTTCCTTTATACGAAAAGTCGTCTATAGATGAGTTTTACATTGATTTAACAGGGATGGATCAGTTTTTTGGTTGCAACCAATTGGCTTCTGAATTAAGGTCGAAAATAATTAGAGAAACGGGTTTACCTATTTCTTTTGGCTTGTCGGCTAATAAAACGGTTTCTAAAATTGCGACTGGTGAAGCCAAACCAAATAACGAACTTAAAATTAACATTGGCACAGAGAAATTTTTTTTAGCACCATTATCTGTTCGTAAAATCCCAATGGTAGGAGAGAAGACCTATAATTCATTGTGTGATTTAGGCATTAGAAGAATACAAACCGTTCAGGAAATGCCCATCAATATGATGACCCGGGTTTTTGGAAAGCACGGAACTTCTATTTGGAAGAAAGCCAATGGAATAGACCATACACCGGTGATAAAATACCATGAGCGTAAATCTATTTCAACAGAACGCACTTTTGATAAAGACACTACTGATGTAACCAAATTAAAAAGCATCATTGTTGCGATGGCTGAAAACTTAATTTTTCAATTACGAAGAGGTGATAAATTAACAGCCTGCATAACTTTTAAAATTCGTTATTCAGATTTTCAAACGTATACCAAACAAAAAAGAATACCATATAGTTCATCAGACCATGCTATTTT
>JADWMI010000206.1 GCA_015767395.1 Bacteroidota bacterium
ATTTGGTTATGGCGCAAGTGCTATTAACCCATATATGGTAAATGAAATTATCAGATTACAGGTTAAAGAAGGTTTCATCACAGGAATGGATGAACAAAAAGCCGTTGACAATTTCAACAAAGCTATTGGTACAGGTTTATTAAAAATTATGAATAAAATTGGAATCTCTACACTACATTCTTATAGAGGTTCACAAATTTTTGAAATTGTTGGTTTCAACTCTAAGTTTGTTCAAAAATATTTCCCTTACACAGCTTCAAGAATTGAAGGTATTGGATTGTATGAAATTGAGAAGGAAATTACAGCTCGTTATGATTATGCATATCCAAAAACTTTAATTAAAAATAGATTGGGTTTAAATATTGGAGGTCATTACCGTTGGAGACGTACTGGAGAAAGACATATGTTTAACCCAACTACCGTTGCTAAATTGCAACAAGCTGTTAGGTTAAGTGATCAGGCTAGTTATGATGTTTATGCAAAAACCATCAACGAACAATCTGAGCGCCTAATGACAATCAGAGGATTGTTTGAGTTTAACAATTATGATCCAATTCCTATTGAAGAAGTAGAACCTTGGACCGACATTGTAAAACGTTTCAAAACAGGTGCAATGTCATACGGATCCATATCAAGAGAAGCCCACGAAAACTTAGCAATTGCTATGAACCGAATTGGTGGTAAAAGTAACTCTGGTGAAGGTGGAGAAGATAGAAAACGTTTTCAAAAAGATATCAATGGAGATAGTAGAAACTCTGCTATTAAACAAGTTGCTTCCGGTCGTTTTGGTGTAACATCACATTATTTAACAAATGCTGATGAAATTCAAATTAAAATGGCTCAAGGAGCAAAACCAGGAGAAGGTGGTCAACTTCCAGGTGAAAAAGTATTACCTTGGATTGCTGAAGCGAGAAACTCTACGCCTTATGTAGGTTTAATTTCACCGCCTCCTCATCACGATATTTATTCTATTGAAGATTTAGCACAACTAATATTCGATTTAAAAAACGCCAATAGAGAAGCTAGAATTAATGTGAAATTAGTTTCTGAAGTTGGTGTTGGAACCATTGCTGCTGGTGTTGCCAAAGCAAAGGCTGATGTTGTATTAATTGCAGGTTATGATGGTGGAACAGGAGCTTCTCCATTAACATCATTAAAACATTGTGGATTGCCTTGGGAACTTGGTTTAGCAGAAGCACAACAAACTTTGGTAATGAATGATTTGCGTTCTAGAATTGTTGTTGAATGTGATGGTCAATTAAAAACTGGTCGTGACGTTGCCATAGCAGCTTTACTAGGCGCAGAAGAATTTGGTTTTGCGACTGCTCCATTGGTAGCTTCAGGGTGTATTATGATGCGTAAATGTCATTTAAACACTTGTCCTGTAGGTATTGCAACTCAAGATAAAGAGTTACGTAAAAACTTTAAAGGAACTCCAGAGCACGTGATTAATTTCTTCTTTTATATTGCAGAAGAATTAAGAGGTATTATGGCGCAATTAGGTTTCCGTACCATGGACGAAATGATTGGTCAAACTCAAAAAATTGATTCAAACAAAGCAATCACCCATTACAAAGCAAAAGGTTTAGACTTATCATCTATTTTACACCGTCCTGTTGGGTACAGTAAAATGTCTTTAAAAAATACTGAAAAACAGGATCACGAAATTGATGATGTGATGGATTTTCAAATTCTTAAAGATTCTCATAGAGCAATCTACAGAAAAGAAAAAATGATATTGGACTATCCAATTTCAAATATCAACCGTTCAATTGGAGCCATAACAAGTAATGAGATTTCAAAAATATATGGTCATTTAGGTTTACCTGAAGATACCTTAAGCATTAATTTTACCGGCTCTGCTGGTCAAAGTTTTGGTGCATTTAGTGCTCCAGGATTAACGTTTACTGTTGAAGGTAACACCAATGATTATTTAGGAAAAGGATTGTCTGGAGCTAAAATAATTGTTAAAAAGCCTAAAACAGCAACGTTTGTTGCTGAAGACAATATAATTATTGGTAACGTTTGTTTATTTGGAGCCGTGCAAGGTGAAGCATATATAAATGGGATTGCAGGAGAACGTTTTGCTGTAAGAAACTCGGGTGCCATAGCAGTCGTTGAAGGTGTTGGAGATCACTGCTGCGAATATATGACCGGTGGGAAGGTTGTTGTTTTAGGAGGAACAGGACGTAATTTCGCTGCTGGTATGAGTGGAGGAATTGCTTATGTTTATGATCCTGAGCACAAATTCAAAAATGGATTATGCAATACAGAAACAATAGAATTCGACCCTATTGAAGCTGAAGATGCTGAAGAATTAAAAGCATTAATTGAAAAACATGTACTCTATACTAATAGTAACAGAGGTACTGAATTATTAAAAGATTGGGCTAATAGCTTAAACAATTTTGTAAAGGTAATGCCAATTGAATATAAACGTGCATTACACCGTTTAGCGACTGAAGAACCAATAGTAGAAGAATTAACAGCATAATTAGGATGGGAAAAGTTACAGGATTTAAAGAATTCGAAAGAAAAGACGAGGCATATAAGCCAGTTAAACAGCGTGTTGATCACTACAATGAGTTTACGAAACCATTAAGCAACGCTGAAATTACAAAACAAGGATCAAGATGCATGGATTGTGGAATTCCCTTTTGCCACAGTGGTTGTCCACTTGGTAATTTAATTCCAGATTTTAACCATATGGTACATCAAGGAGAATGGAAAAAAGCTTCTTGGATATTGCATTCAACAAATAATTTTCCTGAATTTACCGGAAGATTATGCCCTGCTCCATGTGAGCAATCTTGTGTATTGGGATTGATAGATGATCCCGTTTCAATTGAAAACATTGAAAAAAGTATTGTTGAAAGAGCATTTAGCGAAGGATGGATAGTACCACAAATACCAAATAATAGAACAGGTAAAAGCATTTCCGTTGTTGGATCTGGACCTGCGGGTTTGGCAGCAGCACAGCAATTAAACAGAGCTGGCCACCATGTAACCGTTTTTGAACGTGATGATGAACTAGGTGGTTTGTTAAGGTACGGAATACCAAACTTTAAACTAGAAAAAGGTATTATTGATAGACGAATTGACATTCTTGAGAGAGAAGGCATAACGTTTAAAACAAATGTTCATGTCGGTGTAAACTACTCTGTAAAAGATTTAAAAAATAAATTTGATGCAGTCGTATTATGCGGTGGTGCAACTCAAAAAAGAGGTTTACCTATTAATGGCGCTGATAGTGCAGGTGTTGTTCAGGCTATGGATTTTTTAACACAACAAACTAAAGTTGTTTTAGGTAAAAAAGTAGAGAATCAAATAATGGCAACAGATAAAGATGTCATTGTAATTGGTGGTGGTGATACAGGTTCAGATTGTATAGGAACATCAAACCGTCATGGGGCCAAATCTGTAACCAATTTCGAAATCATGCCAAAACCTCCAGGGCACAGAAGTGAATCAACTCCTTGGCCTTTCTGGCCTTTACAGTTAAAAACTTCTTCATCTCATAAAGAAGGTTGTGATAGAAACTGGTTGATAAACACCAAAGAATTTATAACCAATAAAAAAGGAGAACTTACAGCTTTAAAAACAATAAATGTAGAATGGAAATTGGTTCCTGGTCAACGCCCTGAATTAATTGAAATTGAAGGCTCTGAAAAAATTTGGCCTTGTGATTTGGCTTTATTAGCCTTAGGGTTTACAGGTCCTGAATCAACAATAAGTGAGCAATTGGGTCTTGAAACCGATTTTAGAAGCAATTATAAAGCGACAACTAAAGAATACCAAACAAATGTTCCACACATATTCACCGCTGGAGATATGCGAAGAGGACAAAGTTTAATTGTTTGGGCTATTTCTGAAGGAAGAGAAGCTGCCAGAAAGGTTGATGAATATTTAATGGGATATAGTAATTTACCAACCAAAGGGAATGGTGACTTACCTCCTATGTAATTGTTAAAATCATAAAAAATAATTAACTGTTTTTCAGTTCATTCAAAAACCATCTTTAAAAATTAAAGATGGTTTTTCTTTTAAATAATTTTTAATTACTAAAAACCATAACCCCCTAAAACGCTGCTTATTAACCTTTTAATGAAACTTTAGTCACATAGTAATTATCCAATAACTGATTTTAATCATCATTTTAAAAAATATACTAACTTAATTTAGTAGTCATGTTTTAATAAACGCATTTAATTTAAAAATAAATATGATGAGAATAATTTTATTAGTAGTAGCTATGGTCTTTTTAGTTTTTTCCTGTAAACCTGAAACAAAAAAAAACCAAGAAACAGATAATTTAATCGAGACAGAAGTTGTAGAAACACCCGTTTTGGCTTTAGGAGAATTTGATGCAAAAGCAGGCGATTTTGTAAGTAAAGAAATTAAACTAAAAGGTATTGTTGACCACGTTTGTAAACATGGAGGTAAAAAAATTCTTTTGGTTACAGACGATGGCGATGCACATGTTTTTTCTGAAGAACGGTTTGACGAAGCCCTAATGGGAAGTGAAATTATGGTAACAGGCGTTGTTTTAGAAGAAAGAATTGATGAATCGTATATTTTAAAAATGGAAGAGGACAATATTAAAAGTCATTCAGAAGGAAAGTCAAACGAAACGCAATTCAATAATAAAAAGAAACACATGCAACAATATAGGGATCAAATGAAAGCTGATAGCGTAGATCATATTTCAAATTATTCCTTGCAGTACATATCTCATGATATTGTAGAATAGCTTTACATGAAAAAATTAAGAAAATGGAGTAGAATACTCCATAGAGATATTGGTTATTTTTTTATTGGGACCACTTTAATTTACGGA
>JADWMI010000050.1 GCA_015767395.1 Bacteroidota bacterium
TGTTGAATTCCTAAATCTTATATTTTTATCGAAAGTTATTGACACTATTATTCTTAAATCACTGTCTTTCTAATTATATTACAAAAAAAAACCGGTAACTGTTGAGATAAAAAAGAGGGTATTTATTATGCTCATTTAAAATGTATTCTTCATCCAATTATAAGGCTTTCTTTTAATCCAATTTCCTCTTGTGAAATCGGGGAAATCTTGTGGCTCTCCATTGTTTTCAATAGATAATTCAGACAATGGGGTAATGGCACTCCAAGCTGCTGCATCATAAGCGTCCATTGGTGGGGCAATGTTTTGCTTTGCCGATTCAACAAAAGCATTGATTACAAAAAAGTCCATTCCTCCGTGACCTGCTCCTTGTGCATGTTCTCCATATTTTTTCCACAATGGATGGTCATATTTCTCTAACCATGCTTTTGAATCATCCCATTGATGTGGTTTCTCTGATTGCCCTTCAATATAAATTCTATCACCATCTTTTTCCCACAAGCCGTTGCTTCCTTGTACTCTAAACCCCAATGAGTAGGGTCTAGGTAAATTACAATCGTGCGTAACAATAATGGTTTCTCCGTTTGCCGTTTCAATGGTACTTGTAATTACATCCCCTTGTTTAAATTTCAGCTTGGCATTCGGATGATTTTCACCACCATTTTTCACAATATAATCGTGTAACCCCACACCTTTTGAAGCATTAGCTGTTAATGATAAAAACCTGTTTCCTCTATTCACATCGCACATTGTAGCTATAGGTCCCACACCATGAGTTGGATATACATCTGCATTTCTTAATAGTGAATGCTGTGTTCTCCAAGCGGATTCAGAAATTCCTTTTTCTCCAAATTCAACACCTTTTCCATAAGCACTTTTTCCATCATTTAATTTCACAAAACGCAAGTCGTGCTGATAGCCACATCTAAAATGCACCAATTCTCCAAAAACATTTTGTTTAACCATATTAAGTACTGCCAAGACATCTCTTCTATAGTTAACATTTTCTAGTATCATTAAATGAGTACCTGTTTCTTCATGGGTATTTACCAAATCCCAGCATTCTTCCATCGTATTTGCTGCTGACACTTCCAACCCGGTATATTTTCCTGCTTTCATTGAATCCTTGGCCATACGTGTATGCCACAACCAGGGTGTTGAAATAATAACCGCATCGACATCTTTCAAAGCCAACAAATTCCTATAGTCTAAATCGCCATTTCCAAATACCTCCGGTTTTTTTTGTCCAGCTTCTTCAATTTTATCAAGTGCTATTAAAATTCGGTTTGGATCTATGTCACAAATAGCGGTAACCAATACATCTGCTCTTTGTAAAACATTGTTTAAATGATTGGTTCCTCGTAAACCAACACCTATCAATCCAACTCTTAATTTATCATCCTTATTTTTATTTGTAATTCCAAAAGTAAAATTAGGAACCATCGTTATTCCAGCACCAGCAATAGCCGATTTTTTGATAAAATTTCTTCTTGACTTCATTGTTATTGTATTTTTTTATTCCTTCATTACACAACTGAAATTTGTGTAAATCCGAAACTAATTTAGGCTTTTAAAACCCAATAATTAATTGATTAATTCAAAGTTAATTGTTTTTTTTGATTTCCTGAATATTTAAATTTCGGGCACTTAATAAATCAATATAAATTAGTTTTTTTTCTTGACTAATTTGTTCAATTCCTCAATGAATAATTTCTGAACAAATCGATTTTAGCAAAGATTGGTGGCGTTTTTCAATATGGTTTCCGCAAGATCTGGGATTCCTCACAACTATTCACTTTGATACCTGTATTAAAAGACTAAAAATGAAACCCTTATTTAGGATTAAGAAGTAGTAAAAATCTGTTGAATTTAAAAACTAGACTAGCACAATAGTCAAACTCATAGCGCCTTGTGCTCCTATAACCAAGCACTGTTCTATGTCTGCAGTTTTTGAAGGTCCGGATAAAAACAACCCAAAACTCTTATCTCTATAGGCTAATTTTTTATAAGCCTCATGCATATTTTCGCAAAGTGCTGTTTTAGACAGTACAATCACCAAGTCGTTCGTAATAAATGGTAAAACTCTTATTGGAAATTGCTCTTCAGAAATCCAAACGGAACCGTTTTCAGAAACACCAAAAACACCTTCTAAAATTGCTAAATCTACATTTTCTAACGCTTGTGATTGGGTTGATATTGTTATTGAGGAGTCTCCTAAATTTGAATCTTTTAAATAAGAAACAATTTTTTCTGCTTTTGGGTATAGTTTTTTAATTTCAACATCTAGATTATCTTTATTATCCAATTCTAATAGGTTCCCTCCTACTAATTGAACATGCTGTTTAAAAGTATCTAGTAAATCAACTTCTTCAGAAAACTGTTTTGTGTCAATTTCAGGTAAAGCCACCATTTCAGGTTTATTCGCTTTTATCGATTTTAAAATTTCCGCTCTACCCATTTTTTTGTCTGTTTTTATACCACTGATTGAAATTTTCCTTTTCTATCTGTGGAAGTTCACGCGCCTTTCCCCAAGCATTCAACTTTGAATAAGTTATAAAACGTGGTGCATATTTTAGCATAAACCTACCAGATTTTCCTAAAAGATTAAATAGTTTAGGTCTTCCCATTAACCAACCGGTAGTTTTTAGAACTATTTTTTTAATGAAAGGTTGCTTTACATCTTTCACAATAATTTGTCGCCAAGCATACAGCTGCTCATGAATGTTAATTTTTACCGGACAGACATTGGTGCAAGAACCACACAAGGTGGATGCAAATGGCAATGAACTGTGCTTTGTTAAATCTTTTCCAGGCGATAGTATAGAACCAATTGGTCCCGGAATAGTGGCGTCATAACTATGCCCACCACTTCTCCTGTAAATTGGACAGGTATTCATACAAGCGCCACATCGAATGCAATGCAAGGAAGATCTAAAATCTTCTCTACTTAATTGTTCTGTTCTGCCATTGTCAACAATAACAATATGCAATTCTTTTCCTTCAGAAGGTTTATTGAAATGTGAAGAATAAGTAGTGATTGGTTGTCCTGTTGCACTACGTGCCAATAATCTTAAAAAAACGCCTAAATGTTCTTCCTTGGGAATTATCTTTTCAATGCCCATACAAGCAATATGCACTTTTGCCAAATGCGCCCCCATATCTGCATTACCTTCATTGGTACAAACTACAAAACCACCCGTTTCTGCAACAGCAAAATTGACACCTGTAATTGCGGCGTCGGCTTTTATAAATTTATCTCTTAAATGTTTTCTGGCTTCATTGGTTAAATATTCAGGATTTCCATTGCTTGGTTTTGTTCCCAAATGTTCTTGAAACAATTCATCAACTTCTTCCTTGGTTTTATGAATTGCAGGCAGTACAATATGACTTGGTGGTTCTTTCGCTAATTGAACAATTCGCTCCCCTAAATCTGTATCTATTACTTCAATGCCTTTGGCTTCTAAGAAAGGATTTAAATGACATTCTTCCGTAAGCATTGACTTACTTTTAACTACTTTTTTAGCGTTGTTTTTAGCAAGTATTTTATGTACAATTAAATTGTGTTCGTCTGCATTGGAAGCCCAATGTACTTTTACCCCGTTTTTTTTAGCATTCTGCTCAAACTCTTCTAAATAGCTATCTAAATCAGACAGCACATTGGCTTTAATTCCTGAAGCCAATTCACGTAAATATTCCCACCCTTTGACTTTATGAGCCGCAGTATCTCTTTTTTCTCTAACAAACCACAAAGCTTTGTCGTGCCAATTTACTTTGGCTTCATCTTTATTAAATATTTCCGCTTTTTGGGAGTGGCTCATAACTAAATACTACTATTTAAAATTTCAGCTATGTGCATAACTCTCAATGGCTGTTTGTTTCTATTTAACAAACCTTCCAAATGCATCAAGCAAGAATGATCTGCTCCAGTAATTACTTCTACCCCATTATCTAAATGGTCCTGAATACGATCTTTTCCCATTTTTACAGAAATAGCTTCTTCAAAAACAGAGAAAGTACCTCCAAAGCCACAGCATTCATCTTTTCTATTCAATGACATTAGTTTGAGTCCTTTTACTTCATTCAATAAATCTTCTTCAGTAGAAAAATGAGGCTCCACTTTTTCAGAACAAGATCCTAAATTCAACCCTCTTAAACCATGACAGCTTTTATGCAATCCCACTTTAAAAGGAAATGATGCGCCTATATTTTTTACGCCCAAAATATTCACTATAAATTCACACAATTCATAGGCGTTATTGCGAACTTTAATAACAGCTGGGGTTTGTTCTAAAATATCGAAGTGTTTCTTTACATGGTAAATACAACTTCCCGATGGGCCAACGAGATAATCGTATTCCTTGAAATTTTCAACAAAAACCTGACAAGCACCTTTTGCGTCTGCTTCATATCCTGAATTACCTAGGGGTTGTCCACAACAAGTTTGATTGGTTGGATAGTAAACTTCTACACCCAATTTTTCTAACAATTCCAAAGTTGCAATGGCAACTTTTGGATATAGCTGATTGATATAACAAGGTATAAATAGACCTACTTTCATTTAAGTTTTATTCTTTTAACTGATAAATTTTGTCCATTAACATCCATTTTTCTCCTTTTTGAGCGAAAGGCAAGGCTTTTTGATATTTCCACATCAACTTTTCCCATTGTTGTACTTTTGGATTGTTATTGTCCATTTTCGTTTTATTCTCAAAGGAAAATGAATCATTAACTTCCATGATCATAAAAAGTCTGTTTCCTACTAAATAAATATCCAATTTTTCAATACCCGCCGATCTAATACTATCTGTAATTTCTGGCCATATTTTTTCATGGTATTTTTTATACTCAGTAATAAGATTTGGGTCTTCCTTTAAATCTAAGGCAAAACAATACTTATTCATCATATTTGTGATTTTTTGTCTATTACTTATGAACTTTTAATGTTCTGTATCCATAAAATGCTATGACACAAAAACTAATAAAAGGTAGTATAAATGAAAAGTTAACAGCCGGCAACCAACCAACAGTTCCTAAATCTATTATTGCACCTTGTAACGGTGGCATTAATGCGCCGCCAACAATTGCCATTACCAACCCAGCTGCCCCTAAAGTACTGTCATCACCCAATTTATTTAAAGCTATTCCATAAATTGTTGGAAACATAAGCGACATAAAAGCTGAAGTTGCTACTAATAAATACAATCCAATAATTCCTTCAATAAGTATGACTCCTGAAACAGTTATCATAGCGCCTATTGCAAAAAAGGTAAGCATTTTTCTTGAATTTATATATTTCATCAACATGGTACTAATAAATCTACTTGAAAGAAATATTCCCATTGCAACAATATTATAATTCTGAGCGGTAGATTTTACTATTCCTAAATTATCAGCATATTGTATGATAAATGTCCAACACATAATTTGTGCCGCAACATAAAACATTTGTGCAATAACCCCTTCTCTATATTTAACATTTTTAATTAATCTTTTTATCGAATCTATTGCATTAAATTCATTATCTGTTTTAACCGTAGTTGGCATTTTCGAAAAAAGAATGACCAACAACATAGCAATAACAACAAATCCAAGAATAATATATGGATTGCGAATTATCAATAAGTCATGTGTACGAATGACCGCTTTTTGAGCTTCATCTAAAGTGGTAAAAATTAATTCTCCAGCAGCATTTCTTTTATCTGAATCTAACGCTGATAGTATAAATTTTGATGCGACAAACATTCCAAGTAATGAACCTATTGGATTAAAAGATTGAGCTAAATTCAGACGTCTTGTTGCTGTTTCTTCATCTCCCATCGACAAAATATATGGATTCGCTGTGGTTTCAAGAAAAGCCAATCCAAATGTTAAAATGTACAATGAAACTAAAAAGAATCCAAATACTTCATATTGAGCTGCAGGAAAAAACAACAAGGCTCCAATTGCGTATAAGATAAGCCCTAAAATAATTCCTTTTTTATAATTATATTTTTGAACAAATAAGGCTGCTGGTATTGCCATTGTCGCATAGCCTCCATAAAAAGCAAATTGAACCAATGCCGCTTTTGCAGTGGAAATTTCCATCACAGTTGCAAAAGCTGCAACCATTGGATTTGTAATATCATTGGCAAATCCCCATAATGCGAATAATGAAGTTATTAAAATAAAAGGGACTAAAACTTCCTTTGATACTACTGGTATTTTTTTACTGTTTTCCATTTATTAGTTTGTTCTATGAATTATAAAGACCTAAATGAATTAACATTTGGTCTTTAATCATTTAAAATTTCTATTTTTTATAGTATTGGGCGTAAACTACTTTTGTTTGAAGGTATTCTTCCATTCCATGTTTACCATCTGCTCCACCAACTCCAGATTTTTTCCACCCAGCGTGGAAACCTTGCATCGCTTCAAAATGTTCTCTGTTCACATATGTTTCACCAAATTCAAGATTATTTGTTGCATACATTATATTGTTGAAATTTTCTGAAAATATAGAAGATGTTAATCCATACTGACAATCATTAGACAAAGCCACCGCTTCTTCCAATGTACTAAATTTCATTACTGGCAACACTGGCCCAAAAACCTCTTCTTGAATTATTTCCATTTGTTGCGTACAGTTTGTTAGCAAAGTTGGTTGATAAAAGTAACCTTTATCAAATTGTTCGGAGCGCTTTCCTCCAACCAATACTTCAGCACCTTCTTTTTTAGCAAACTCAACCATTTCAGAAACTTTATCAACCTGATCTTTTGAAACCAAGCTACTCATATCTGCATTTACACCCGTTATTGCTTCTTCAACAGTAACTTCACTCATTTTCTTTGTTATTTTTTCAATAAACTCATCGTAAATATCGTCCTGAACATACACTCTCTCTGCACAATTACAAACCTGACCGCTAAAAATAACTCTTGAAGAAACTATAGAATTTACAGCCAAATCTAACTTGGCATCTGAACAAACTATTGCAGGGGCTTTCCCACCAAGTTCCAGAGATACTTTGGTAATGTTTTCAGCTGCAGCAGTCATAATTCGTTGTCCAGCACCTACACTACCCGTTAAACTAATAATTCCTGTAATTGGACTTTTAGAAAGTGCATTTCCAACAATACTGCCAGATCCACAAACAAAATTTAATACTCCTGCAGGTAATCCAATATTTTGAATTAATTCTACAAACTCCATAATGGTATTTGGAGCTTCACTACTCGGTTTTAATACACAAGTATTTCCAGTAATTAATGATGCTGCTACTTTACGTGCCATCACAAAAAATGGAAAATTCCAAGGACAAATTCCTACAGCAACCCCAATTGGTGCTTTGTGTAAATAAATATGTTCATTTTCACGATCACTTTGAATTATTTCTCCTTCAATTCTTCTTGCCCAACCCGCATTGTAATCAAAATAATCAGCTGTTACATCAATTTCTACTTGAGCCAACCCTATTACTTTAGCTTGTTCTTTTGATAAAGTCTCAGCTAAAAATATACGGTTATCTCTAATTACATTTGCCATTTTATGTAAAAAAGAAGCTTTTTGAATAGCAGGAAGTGCTTGCCATGCTGGTTGCGCTTCTTTTGCAGCTTCTAATGCTAAATTAGCATCTTCAACGGATCCTTTTGGAATTGTTGAAATTATTTCTTCTGTACAAGGATTTAATACTTCAATTCTATTTGTAGCGGTAGAATTTACAAATTGTCCGTTGATGAATTGTTTAAATTGTTTCATGTTTGATCTTTAAGTTTTGGTTTACATTAATATGAATAAAAAACACTTGATAAGTTCTGGATCATTATTCATTGCACTTATCCTTTTAAAAATAAGCATATTCACATTAACAAATTTATAGGATGAAGGCTCCGAAATATTTATCCATATTAATCAATGTTATGTACAATTTAAACATGAAGGTTTTTAAATGGTCAATATACAATACTGATATTTAGAAAAATGTTAGGTTCTAAGTGTATCTTCCAGATTTATACACCGCAGGAGTTATTCCTGTAATAGATTTAAACACTCTTGAAAAATGATATCGATCTGAAAAACCTAAATTAAAAGTTACATCTTCTATCGTTTTATCGGTATGTTCAAATAAATCACAAGCCCTCGCTATTTTTCTTTTTTGAATAAAATTATGCAAAGTTATGCTCATTTCCTCCTTAAATAAGCGCGCAAATGAATTGGGAGCCATATTTACTACCTCTGCTAATTCAACGTTACTTAACTTGGTGTTAATGTTAATTTCAATATAACGCAATACCGTTAAGACTCTGTCATCAATATTAATTACTTTCCATAACTCTGAACCTATATTAGAGATTGCTTCTTTTATGAAGGATTGCAATTTTAAATTAAAAGTTAATTTAAAATCTTTATTTTCAATTTTCAACCTTTGCGTTAAATAGTTTAAACGCTCCTTTAAATGATTGGTTAATTCAATTTTGTAAATTCCGGGGTATACATTGTCAAACGGAACCCCTAAATTAAAATGTGTAAAAAAGTGAAATAATGACTTCTCTTCAAAATCAGACTCATTAATAGTTTCTGTTAAATGTCTTCCGGAAACATGAATGCCACTATCGTACACATGTTTTTTAGTAAATCGAGAAGAAAATGAGGTAAATGGTGCAATTATATATATATAATTAGGGTTCATTTCATAAACATCTTCCTGATGTATAAGTTCTCCCCCTAAATTTTTATTCCAATAAATTCTCCAATATGGAAATACCATATCATGACAATCCCACATATCTAACAACCAATATCTACAACATGATAATTTCAGCTTTATATTAATAAAGTTTTGTTTATTAGAAGACGGGTCTCCCAAATCAAGCTGTTTAACAAACTTCATTTTTTAATAAATGTTTGAATTAGATACAAAAATACAAATTTTAAATATTTTAATATCTCTTTCACCAAAGTAAATTTGTACCATAAATTTTTATAAAATAATTATGAATACAATTAAACTTCCAATATCGGTAAAAAAAGAATTAGCTAAAATCTCTAAAGTTGCTGGTTATTTATGGCAAAGAGAATGGGCAGAAAGAAATGCTGGTAATATTTCAATGAATTTAACCTCATTTTTCAAAAAAGAAGATGTACAAGGTGTAGGAGAAGAAGTAGCTTTCGATTTCCCAGAAGAAACTGCGGGTTTTGTTTTATTTATAACAGGAACTGGGTGCTATTTGAGAAGTTTGATAGATAATATCGAGGAAGCAGCTTGTATTCTATACATCAATGAAGAAGCTACTGGATATTCTATTGTTTGGGGTGGGAAAACTGAAGGTTTTGGACCAACTTGTGAATTAATCTCTCACGCGAGCATTCACTTATTCAACACACAAAATAATCCAACTCATTTAGCAGTCGTTCATACACATCCTATTGAATTAATTGTAATGAGTCATCATCCTTTGTTTAATAATGAAGAAGAATTAAACAGACATTTATGGATGATGTGTCCTGAAATAAAAGTTTTTGTACCTAAAGGAATTCATTGTACTCCTTATGCTTTATCAAGTACGTCAGCACTTGCTAAAGTTACTATTGAAGCATTTAAAACAAGAAATGTATCTCTTTGGGAAAAACATGGAGCCACATCAACTGGTGAAGATGTAGAAAAAGCATGGGATTATTTAGATGTTGCCAACAAAGGCGCAAAATTATTATTGACAGCTTGGGGAGCAGGTTTTGAACCAGCAGGACTTTCCAATAAGCAGTTAACAGAATTAGAACAATTCATTTAAGATTAAAAAAATAGCATTATTATGAGCAGACTAATAGGTAGATTACCAAAAGTAGGAATTCGTCCAGTTATTGATGGACGTGAAAGAGGTGTAAGAGAATCATTGGAAGATCAATGTATGGACATGGCTAAAGCCGCAGCAAAACTGATTGAAGCAAATTTACGTTTTCCTAGTGGTGAAAAAGTTGAATGTGTAATAGCTGATACCACTATTGGTGGTGTAGCGGATGCTGCAGCCTGTGCTGATAAATTTCAGCGAGAGGGAGTAGAAGTTTCTTTAACAGTAACACCTTGCTGGTGTTATGGAACAGAAGTAATGGATACCAATCCTTTAATTCCAAAAGCGGTTTGGGGGTTCAATGGAACTGAAAGACCAGGAGCTGTTTATTTAGCTGCTGCATTGGCGGGATATTCTCAAAAAGGATTGCCAGCATTTGGAATTTACGGAAAAGATGTACAAGATGCTGGAGATATGAGCATTCCAATTGATGTTGAAGAAAAGTTATTACGTTTTACAAAAGCGGCGCTTGCTGTTGCTCAAATGAATGGAAAATCGTATTTATCTATAGGTTATAGCTCAATGGGAATTGCTGGCTCTATGGTTGATGTAAATTTCTTTCAAGATTATTTAGGTGTACGAGCAGAATTTGTAGAATCTGTTGAAATATTAAGACGTATTGATGAAGGTATTTATGATAAAGATGAGTTTGCGAAAGCCTTAGCTTGGACAAAAGAAAATTGTAAAGAAGGAAAGGATTACAATACTATTGAAGATCAAAAAGATACCGTAACTAAAGAAGCTGAATGGGAAAAAGTTATTAAAATGACCCTAATTTGCCGTGATTTAATGATTGGTAATCCGAAACTAAAAGAATTAGGTTTTGGAGAAGAATCTAAAGGTAGAAATGCCATTATGGGCGGATTCCAAGGACAACGCCAGTGGACAGATTATCAACCAAATGCAGATTTTACAGAATCTATTTTGAATTCATCTTTTGATTGGAATGGTATTCGTCAAGCGTTTGTTTTTGCTACAGAGAATGACTGTTTAAATGCTGTTTCTATGTTATTTGGTCATTTACTTACCAATACAGCGCAAATATTTTCAGATGTTAGAACTTATTGGAGTCCAGATTCAGTAAAAAGAGTGACTGGTAAAGAATTAACTGGAATTGCTGAGAATGGAATAATCCATTTAATCAATTCAGGTTCAACTACATTGGATGCAACAGCACAACAAACAGATGCTGATGGCAACCCAACCATGAAGCCTTTTTGGGAAATATCTGAAGACGAAGTTCAAAAATGTTTAGACAATACAAAATGGCCTGCTGCAGTTACAGAATATTTTAGAGGAGGTGGATTTTCTTCACAGTTTAAAACCAAAGGAACTATGCCATTAACCATGTCTAGAATTAATTTGGTAAAAGGCATTGGACCGGTTCTTCAAATTGCTGAAGGATGGAGTGTTGAATTACCAGAAGATATTCATAGCGTATTAGATGAAAGAACAAACCCAACCTGGCCAACAACTTGGTTTGTACCAAAAGTTACTGGGAAAGGGAACTTTAAAGACGTTTACACTGTAATGGCCAAATGGGGTGCAAACCACGGGGCCATTTCTCATGGACATATTGGAGCCGATTTAATTTCTTTGGCAGCAATGCTTCGTATTCCTGTGAATATGCATAATGTTGATGAAAATGATGTATTTAGACCAAGTGCTTGGTCAGCCTTCGGAGAAAACTTAGAAGGAGCTGATTATAGAGCTTGCGATAATTACGGTCCTTTATATGGAAAGAAATAATTAAAAAATACAGCCATTTTGAATTTCTTAATGGCTGTTTAAATATAAAGAGTGTGAAAAAAGTTATTGCAATATTTGATATTGGAAAAACCAATAAAAAAATACTTTTATTTAATGAGGATTTTGAGGTGGTTTTCAGAAATTCAACAAAATTTGATGAAATTTTAGATGATGACGGATATCCGTGTGATGATATTGAAGCCATTGAGAATTGGATTCAAAATCAAATTAAAACCATTCAACAACAAGGTATTTACAATATAAAGGCCATTAATTTTTCGACCCATGGCGCAACACTTGTTTATTTAAATAAAGAAGGAAAACGCATTACACCATTGTACAACTATTTGAAGCCGCTAAACGACATCGATTTTAACGGTTTTTATAACCAAAATGGTGGCGTAACTGAATTTTCAAGAAAAACTGCTTCACCGGCCTACGGTATGTTAAATGCTGGATTGCAGATTTATTGGTTGAAAAATAAAAAACCTCATTTTTGGAAAGATGTAGCATCAATTTTACACTATCCACAATACTTAAGCTATTTATTTACCCACAAAATTACTGCTGATTTCACTTCCATTGGAGCCCACACTGCCACTTGGG
>JADWMI010000207.1 GCA_015767395.1 Bacteroidota bacterium
TTATTTCATTTTATCAAACCACAAAACAGTGTATCCAACTAAAAAAGTAGTAAAATCTGCTTGAGCATATGTAAATAGCCCATCAGTAACTGCTACTTTTAAATTACTATGCTTGCCTACTTTATAGGAAAATGTAGCTCCATATTTTGAGTTTTTTTGGTTATTTTGACTAGGAACACCATTAATTCTAGTCTCTCCAAAGGCAACTTGCCCAACCGAAACAGATGCCCAAATTTTAGGGTTAAAAATATAAGCAACATGCAACTGCGTACTTAGCAAAGGTTCTTGCTTTAAGGAGTTAACTTCAATATAAGAGTTGTTTTCAGTGAAAAACCACGAATCAACATGTAACTCTAAAATAAGCTTTTTTGTAACAAAATATGCCCCTGCAACTTTTAACTGAAAGCCCCACCTATTAGCACCTAAATTAATTGTTTTAGCTGATTCATATTTTCCAAATGGAAATTTAACTTTAAATGCTGTACCAAGTTTAAACTTCTTTATTTCTCTATTTCCAAAATCATTTAATCTCAACGGCTTATCTCCAATTAAAATCATAGAAACTCTAAGTGTAGGATCCATAAAACCACTTTTGGTAACCGTACTATCTACTTTATTAACTAAAGCATTTAGTTTTCCAAACGCATATGGAACTACTGCATCAAATTTTGCTGATTTATTAAAAAGTTTAAAACTACGTCCATAAAAGACACCTACAGTATTCAGTTTAGCATTTAAATCCTCAATTTCTAAAGAGTTTAGCAAAATATTACCTTTAGAATAACCATAAATAGCTCCCGAAAAATTTGTACCAAGCGGTACGGATGATAAAAATCTAGGTTCTAAATCTTGAGCAGTAATTATAAACGACCAAATACATATGATAAAAAAACTTAACGAATATTTCAATACTTACCTTTTATGATTCTATTCAAATATAGGCTATTTATTAAAAAGTATAAAAACATAATTTAATCAATCATAGCTATATAATCCAATTCAGAAATAATAGGAACACTCAAACTTTCGGCCTTTGCTAATTTACTTGGTCCCATATTATCTCCTGCAATAACATAAGTAGTTTTTTTAGAAATGGAACTTGCAACTTTACCGCCATTGTCTTCAATAGATTTTTTTAAATCGTTTCTATTAAATTCAGTAAATACGCCAGAAACAACAAATATTTTACCCTGTAAAATATCTGATTTACCTTCCTGAGATTCAGCAGAAATCGCCAACTGAACTCCATACGATTTTAAACGATCAACCAATTGAATATTAACTAAGTTCGATGAAAAATCAATCACACTTTCCGCAATTCTATCCCCTATTTCATCAACAGCAATTAATTCCTCAAAAGTAGCATTCATTATATTTTCAATAGATTTAAAATGCTTGGCCAATTTTTTAGCAACCGTCTCACCAACATACCTGATACCCAAAGCAAATAATACTTTTTCAAATGGAATCTCTTTGGATTTTTCAATTCCAGCAACCATATTCTCAGCCGATTTTTCAGCCATTCTTTCTAAAGGAATTATTTGTTCAACCTTCAATTCATACAAATCTGCATAATTATAAATCAACCCTTCTTTAAATAATAATTCAACCGTTTCTGCCCCTAACCCATCAATATCCATCGCTTTTCGACTGATAAAATGTTGAATTCTTCCCGTAATTTGGGTTGGACAACCATATTCATTTGGGCAATAGTGTTTTGCATCTCCCTCTTTTCTAGCTAAAGTGGTATTACAATCTGGACAATTGGTAATATAGTTGGTTGGTTCAGAATTTACAGGCCTTTTATTTAAATCAACGCCCACTACTTTTGGTATAATCTCTCCTCCTTTTTCTACAAAAACAGTATCCCCTTCTCTAATATCCAATTTTCCAATTTGGTCTGCATTGTGCAGCGAAGCGCGTTTAACAGTAGTACCTGCCAACTGCACAGGTTCTAAATTTGCCACAGGTGTAATGGCGCCAGTTCTACCAACTTGGTAGGTGATTTCATTTAAAATAGTACTTTCCTGTTCAGTTTTAAACTTATAAGCAATGGCCCATCGTGGCGCTTTTGCGGTATATCCTAATTCGTCCTGCTGATACAAATTATTAACTTTTACCACTACTCCATCAGTTTCATAAGGTAAATTATGTCTTTCTGTATCCCATTTTTCAATAAAGGAAAAAACGGCATCAATACTATTACAAACTTCAATCGCTTTTGGAACTTTAAATCCTAATTTACGTGCATTTTCCAAGGTTTCAAAATGTGAAACATTTGGATTTTTATCAGCAACAATATGATACAACAAACAATCCAACGGTCGCTTTGCAACTTCAGTACTGTTTTGCAGCTTTAAACTTCCACTTGCCGTATTTCTTGGATTTTTAAAAGGATCCTCACCTGCCTCAATAAGCTCTTCATTCATTTTATTAAACCCATCCAAAGGCAAAATAATTTCACCACGAATTTCAAAGCTAGGCACAAATTCTTGATTCAAAACCAGCGGAATAGACTTGATTGTTTTAATATTTGGGGTTACATCATCTCCTTCAAAACCATCTCCACGTGTAACAGCACTTATTAAAACACCATTTTCATAGCTTAAATTTATTGAAGCGCCGTCATATTTTAATTCACAAGTGTAAGAAATGGTTTCTTCTCCAATTATTTTTTGAATTCGTTTTTCCCAATCCAATAAATCTTCTTTTGAATAGGAATTGTCTAAGGAAAACATTCGGTTTTTATGAACAACCGTATTGAAATTTTTTGTCACTTCACCTCCAACGCGCTGTGTTGGTGAATTGACATCGAAAAATTGTGGATTTTCAAATTCAATTTTCTCAAGTTCCTTCAGCTTTATATCAAATTCATAATCAGAAATAGTGGCTGCATCCAACACATAATAATTGTAATTATGTTGATTTAATTCGGCCTTTAAATCTTTTATCTTTTGTTCAATACTTGTTGTCATGTCTCAATAAATATTGGCTAAAAGTAATCCTTTTTTTTTGAATCTTCCTCCAAAAAAAGACACCCAGAAACAGTTTCTATTTCCATACCAAATGTAACTATCGTTACATACAACCCTGATAAATGTCATATTTACAACTATGTGACTTAAGTAACTTTACACAGAATTTAAAACTGTAAATTATAGTTTCTAAATTCATGAAAATTTTAAACTACTACAAATGAAAAACTTAGTGATTTTAGGAGCAGGAACAGCAGGTACTATGATGGCCAACCATCTTAGACCAAAACTGCAAACTAATAAATGGAATATAACCATTGTTGACCAATACAAAACACATTATTACCAGCCTGGATTTTTATTTCTTCCCTTTGATATTTATACAGAAAAGCAAGTAAAAAAGGTTGGAAAGAAATTTATTCCAAAAGGTGTTAATTATATTCAAAAGAAAATTGAGCAAATTTTTCCAGAAGAAAATAAAGTTAAGCTAGAAGATGAAACCATTAATTATGATGTGTTAATTGTAGCTACTGGTTCAAAAATAGCTCCTGAAGAAACAGAAGGTTTACTAGGTGATTTGTGGCAAAAAGATATTTTTGACTTTTACACTTATGAAGGCTCCTTGGCTTTGCGAAATAAACTAAGAGACTGGGAAGGTGGAAAATTAGTTGTTCATATTACTGAAATGCCAATTAAATGTCCAGTTGCTCCATTAGAATTTTCTTTTTTAGCAGATACTTATTTCACAAAAAAAGGAATGAGAGAAAAAGTTGACATTACTTATGTCACTCCGCTTTCTGGCGCTTTTACAAAACCAACCTGTACCAAAGCCTTAAATTACCTGTTAGAAGAAAAAGATATAAAAATTGAAACTGATTTTGCAATTGAAAGTGTTGACAACGAGACAAAAGAAATTTTAGATTACGAAGGCAAAGCTATTCCTTTTGATTTATTGGTAACAATCCCAACCAATATGGGAGATGAAGTGATCGAAAAATCTGGATTGGGTGATGATTTAAATTTTATCCCTACAGATCATAACACCTTGCAATCCAAAGCACATGAAAATATATTTGTAATTGGAGACGCGACAAATGTACCCGCATCTAAAGCTGGTTCAGTTGCTCATTTTCAAGGTGAAACTTTGACCGATAATATTCTTTTATATATAGATGGTTATCCATTAAAAAAAGAATTTGATGGTCATGCAAATTGCTTTATTGAAACCGGAAATAACAAAGCGTTGTTGATTGATTTTAATTATACAACTGAGCCTGTTCATGGAACCTTTCCTTTCTCCAAAATAGGTCCACTTAAATTATTAAAAGAAAGTGTACTTAACCATTGGGGAAAACTAGCCTTTAGATGGATTTATTGGAACATGTTATTAAAAGGAATCGCAATTCCTTTTGTTTCAAGAAACATGAGTTTTAAAGGAAAAATATTTGATATAAAAACAGAAAAAAAATAATTATTAACTATATAAAATAAATATTATGTCATTAAAAACGATAGCGGGAGTTGAATTAGAAGTTTCTGAAGATGGATACTTACAAGATATGAATCAATGGAACGAAGGAATTGCAAAAGAAATTGCAAGCGAAATTGGAATTGAATTAACACCTAAACACTTTGAAGTAATCAAATATTTACGTGATAAAACAACGGCTAAAGAATCTTTAACTATCAGAGGTGTAGGTAAATCTGGGATTGTTACAATAAAAGAATTATATGTTTTATACCCTAAAGGGCCTTTAAAATTTTCATCAAAAATAGCAGGAATACCAAAACCAACAAGTTGTATATAAGTCAATTTACTAGTACACTTTATAAT
>JADWMI010000051.1:0-5105 GCA_015767395.1 Bacteroidota bacterium
ATACTTTTAGATTTGTCCTTTTCAAAAAAGTAGGAATCGCTACAAATGGCTACTGGTGTTCTTTCTTTTATTTTCATTTTATTATTAATTTAAAAAATAAATTCACCCTGTTTAAAATGCAGTGACAGGATGAATTTATTTATGTCTTTGGGGGTCTAATTATTTTTCGTTTTCTTTTTCATTAACTTTTTTAACTCTGTCTTCTCTCACAAATTTATAGCCACCAAACATCGACGAAACTTCTCCGCGACCTTCTAGCCAATCGTGATAAAAAACTAAATATATATGTACTAAACTAAAGAAAATAAATATCCACATAGTTATGTGGTGTATGGTTCTTGTCATAAAATCACCCCCTAACAATGGGCTAACCCAATTAAAAAGTTTTGGCAACCACCATCCTGATGTATCGGCATACAATGCAAAGCCTGTAAAGACTTGAATTAATGCCATTAAAAATAGTGCTAAATAAGACAATGAAGCAACACTATTATGCCCAATACTTATATTTTTCACATCTGGGTGGTCTTCATTTAATAACATAATATCAATTTTCATCACATGCCAAAAATTGTTCCACATTTTTTTGCTGAATGGCCAAAAAGCTCTCCAACTGGCATATTTATTTCCTACAAAAGACCAATATATTCTTAAAATCATATTGAAAAAGAAAATATATGCTGCCGCGAAATGAATAAACCGTACAATTCCAAATGAATGCAAATTTGTTGCTTCAGCACTTGATTGTAATGCAGGTGGATTGGCGATTAAAAACCCTGTAAGTGTAAGTGTTATAATGGTGAGCACATTTATCCAGTGGAAAAACCGGACTGGTATTTCCCATATCATTACTCGTTTAAAATTTTTAGTTTCCATAATTTAAATTTTAACTGTCACAACTTGCAATATTCTGAACCTTAGAAATATGATTTCCATGTGAATCGTATAAATGTACTGCACAAGCCAAGCAAGGGTCAAATGAATGAATGGTTCGAATAATTTCTAATGGTAAATTAGGATCGGCAACAGGAGTACCAATTAAAGCCTCTTCGTAAGCAGAACGTTGCCCTTTAGGGTCCCGTGGTGATGCGTTCCAAGTAGATGGAACCACCAATTGATAATTTTCTGTTTTTTCATCTTTAATGTTAATCCAGTGTGCTAAAGCGCCTCTTGGTGCTTCACAAAACCCGACACCTTTGGCTTCTTTTGGCCATGATGATGGTTCCCAGCTTTCAGTGTTTGCCATGCGTTCATCACCATTTTTAATATTATTCATTAGCGTATCAAAGAATTCTAATGTCCAATTAGCAACTAATTGCGTTTCAATACCACGAGCGGCGGTTCTTCCTAATGTTGAGAATAACGCATCTACAGGAACATTTAAATGAGACAATGCGCCATTTACAGCGTCTTGAATTTCTTCGTTACCTCTTCCATAACCTACTAATAAACGTGCAAGCGGGCCAACTTCCATAGGCATTCCTTTCCAACGTGGTGTTTTAATAAAGCTATATGCTTCTTCAACATTTAGATGTTCGTATGGTGGTTTTGGGCCTGTATATTTAATATTAGTTTCACCATCCCAAGGGTGTCTTCCCTTGTCTTTTCCTTCAGCATAATTATCATACCAAGAATTGTTTACAAACTCTTCTATTTCGTCGGTACTTCTATGATCTACATCATGTACTTTAGATAAATCATTATTCAATATAACACCTTGTTGGAATTTGAAACTCGATAAATCTGCATATCCATTTGTAGGGAAATCACCATATGACATATAATTTCCAATTCCTTTACCGATGCCGCCCCAGTCTTTATAGAACGAAGCAATTGCTAATAAATCTGGGATATAAACCTTATCTATGAACTCTTTTCCTTCTTTTAATAATTTTTCAACATGCATTAAACGTTCTGCATTTAAACCACCTGCACCGTCTGAATTTATGGCACAAGCCATTCCTCCAACTAAGTAGTTTGGATGCGGATTTTTACCTCCAAATATGGTGTGAACTTTTACAATTTCTTTTTGCCATTCTAAAGCTTCTAAATAATGTGCAACTGCTAATAAATTTACTTCAGCAGGTAATTTCATTTGAGAATGTCCCCAATAACCATTTGCAAATATTCCTAATTGTCCGCTGTCAACAAATTTTTGAACTCGTTTTTGTACATCTGAAAAATAGCCTGGTGAACTTTTTGGCCAGCTAGAAATACTTTGCGCTATTTCAGAAGTTTTTTTAGGATCAGCTTTTAAAGCGTTTACAATATCAACCCAATCCAATGCGTGTAGATGATAAAAATGTACAGCGTGGTCATGCATATACAATGCCCCTTCCATAATGTTACGAACCATTTCAGCATTTGGCGGTACAGCAATTCCTAAAGCGTCTTCAACAGCTCTTACGGATGTTAATGCATGTACAGTGGTACAAACCCCACAGGTACGTTGTACAAAAGCCCAAACGTCTCTAGGGTCGCGCCCTTTAACAATGCTTTCAATACCTCTAACCATGGTACTTGAACTAAAGGCATCTACTATAACGCCATCTTTTATTTCTGCTTCTATTCTTAAATGACCTTCAATTCTGGTAATTGGGTCAACTACTATTCTATTTGCCATTATTATACGTTTTA
Organism: Bacteroidota bacterium; assembly: GCA_015767395.1. The sequence continues at coordinate 2,638 of JADWMI010000051.1, forward strand.
AGAATCAATATTTTTTTCATTGGTTTTTCCTCTGTTTATTCTATCCATGAGTTCCTTTCTTTTAGAAATGTTAGCAGCGACCGCATGTAAGGTTAAGCCACCTGCTAATGCTCCAGCAGCAACTTTACCAACGGTATCGGCATTACTTTCTACAGCAAAACCAGGAATTTTTGTTGTTCTCTCATAGAATGGTCCATTGTCCCAGAACTCTTCTTCACTACAACCAATACATCCGTGTCCAGATTGAATTGGGAAACTTACACCATTATTCCATTTCATACTTGCACAAGCATTGTAGGTCATAGGTCCTTTGCAACCTAATTTATATAAACAATATCCTTTTTTTGAATTGTCATCATCAAATGTTTCAGCAAATAAGCCAGCATCATAATAAGGACGTCTGTAACATGTGTCATGCACTCGTTTTCCATAAAATGCTTTTGGTCTTCCTAAACGATCTAATTTTGGCAAGCGTCCAAATGCCACAACGTGCATAATAACACCAGCCATAACTTCACCAATTGGCGGACAGCCAGGCACTCTAATAATGGGTTTGTTTTTTACAATTTTATGAATAGGCGTTGCTTCCGTTGGGTTTGGTTTTGCAGCTTGTACACATCCGTTTGATGCACAACTTCCCCAAGCAATAATTGCTTTCGCCCCTGCGGCAGCTTCTAAAAATGTTTCTTTCGCTGATTTCCCTGCAATGCAGCAATAATTTCCGTCATCACCTAATGGTATTGAACCTTCAACACATAGAATGTATTCACCATGATATTTTTTCATGGTTTCAGCTTTTGCAGCTTCAGCTTGATGCCCAGATGCAGCCATTAAGGTTAATGAATAATCTAATGATATTCGGTCTAAAATAATATCGGCTACAATTGGGTGATTTGATCTAATAAAAGATTCACTACAACAGGTGCATTCTTGATAATGTTCCCAAATAACAGGTAATCGAGGTGTGTTTTCCAATGATTGTGCAATTTGACCAACCATAGAAGATTCTAACCCCATAAAAGCAGCCATATAAGTAGAGAATTTCATAAAATCTCTACGGCTATAACCTTGTTTGATTATGCTTTCGTAATAGGTATCACGTTTTTCATTATTAGTAGACATATTTAAAAGTTTTTAGTGATAAAGGATACTTTTTTAATGATTTATTTTTTGTTAAAAAACCACTTATCTAATTTACAATAAAAAACAATTCAACCAAGTGTAATAACCTAATTTAGAACGTTTTAAAATAAGATTATTTAATCTTTAATATATGATAATTATCATATGAGTTTTTTAAGTGATGAATGGTTGATTTATTATTAATTTTTGTATTTTTGATAGCGCCCTATTATTTGACCATATGCATGAACTCTCGATAGCCTTAGGAATTGTAAAAATTGCGGAAGATGAAACAGCAAAAGCAAACGCAAAACAAGTCACCAAAATTGAACTTGAAATTGGCGTTTTAGCTGGTGTAGAATTGGAATCGTTGAATTTTGTTTGGGAGTCGGCTGTAAAAAAGACTGTTTTAGAGGAGGCTGAGAAAGTGATTGATGTTATTGATGGAAGAGGGAAATGTATTGATTGTGACACTGAATTTGAGATGATGAAAATATATGATTGTTGTCCAAATTGTGGCAGCAATTTTAAAGGTATTTTAAAAGGAAAAGAATTAAGAGTTAAAGCATTAGAAGTTATTTAAAATTAAAAAATATGTGTGGAACCTGTGGTTGCGGATCTGAAAATAATGGTCCTACAATTTTAAAACCTGGAGAACATAAACATGTTCACGATGTGCATCACCACAATCATGCTAGGCATTCTCATTCACAAGAGGAACATCATCACGATGATCATTCTCATGCCCACGCGCACGATCATTCTCATGATCATAAGCATAAAGTATTAGAAATAGAGCAAGACATATTACAGAACAATCAAGTATTAGCGGCAAGAAACAGAGGCTATTTTGAAGCCAAGAATATTTTCGCATTGAATTTGGTGAGTTCACCGGGGTCTGGAAAAACGGCTATTTTAGAGCGTACCTTGGCAGATTTAAAAGAAGAGATACCGTTTTATGTAATTGAAGGTGATCAACAAACTTTAAACGATGCCAATAGAATAGATGCGCTTCATATTCCAGTTGTGCAAATAAATACCGGAAAAGGCTGTCATTTAGAAAGTGATATGGTGTATGAGGCGGTGAAGAAACTAGAGATTCAAAATGATGCTATTTTAATGATTGAAAATGTGGGAAATTTAGTTTGTCCTTCAATGTTCGATTTAGGGGAAAGTAAAAGGGTCGTAATAATAAGTACAACAGAAGGAGAAGACAAGCCAATTAAATACCCTGATATGTTTTATACCTCTGATATTTGTATTATTAATAAGATAGACTTGTTGCCATATGTAAACATTGATATTCAAAAATTAAAAGATTATGCTTTACAAGTAAATCCGAATCT
>JADWMI010000051.1:5205-12098 GCA_015767395.1 Bacteroidota bacterium
ATGTGTTTATCAATTCCAGGAAAATTAATAGCAATTACTTCGCAATTAGATGAAACTTTTAGAGTCGGTAAAGTATCGTTTGATGGCATCATTAAAGAAGTTAGTTTAACTTTGGTTCCAGAGGCCAATGTTGGAGATTATGTGTTGGTACACGTTGGTGCAGCCATTTCAACTATTGATGAGGTGGAAGCGAAGAAAACATTTGACCTCTTAAAGCAACTCAATGAATTACACGAGCTCGATGATGAGGCATAAAAAAAGAGGTTGTGAAAACAACCTCTTTTTTATATTAAATATAGAATCCTATTAATCTTCGTAGGAATGTTTATAAGGTTCACCGCTTACAATTTTTAGCATATCATCTTCTACAGTTTCTCTTGGATATTCAACAAATCGTCCCATTTCAATTCCATTTTTAAAAAATATAAAAGTAGGAACTCTTTCAATATGGTAACCTTTTTGCAAATTATCAGGTGTTTTTTTATCCTCGTTTAAGGTAACTAATTCTAAATTATCATAGTCAAAATTAGCGCCATCTAATATTTTATAAAATACAGGTGTTTGATCCTGACTATCACTACACCAAGTTCCCATAAAGGCTTTAATAGTAAAGTCTTTTAATAAAGGATCTAGCTCTTTAGCTATATCTTCATTGACTTCATAATTATCATAATTAAATGAAAACCACTCATTGAAGGGCGCTTCCAGAAAGTCATCTTTAGTAGCAATTCCAACTAAATTACCTTCTGCATCTAAAACAGCTGTTGTTTCGAATTGTTGTGCAACACAGTTTAAAGCAACGATAGTAAATAAACAAAATAGAATTCTTTTCATTATTTTAATTTTAAAACCAGTTAAATGTACAAAATTATATCAATGAATGTCTTGTCATTGCTGCTGGTTGTTCTATTCCCATTAATTTTAAAATTGTTGGAGCAATATCACCTAAAACACCATCTTTAATGGCTGTTAAATCTTTATCAATTAAAATAAAAGGAACAGGATTTGTTGTGTGTGCAGTATGAGGAGACCCATCAGGATTTTTCATTGTTTCACAATTTCCGTGATCCGCAATTATTAAGGTTGTATAATCGTTTTCATTTGCAGCAGTTATAACTTCTTTTACACATTGGTCAACGGCTTCACAAGCTTCAATTGCAGCTTCCATAACACCAGTATGCCCAACCATATCACCATTTGCAAAGTTTAAACATACAAAATCAACATCACCCTTGTTTAATTCCGGAATAATTGCATCGCGAATTTCAAAAGCACTCATTTCTGGTTGTAAATCGTAAGTTGCAACTTTTGGAGATGGACATAACAATCTGCTTTCACCTTTAAATTCATCTTCTCTTCCTCCTGAGAAGAAAAATGTAACGTGCGGATATTTTTCAGTTTCAGCAATTCTTATTTGCTTTTTATTTGCTTTTTCCAATACTTCACCTAAAGTATCTTTTAAATTATCAGTATTATAAATAACTTTAATACCTTTAAAATTATCATCATAACTTGTCATTGTAACATAATACAATGGCATTTTTTTCATATTAAATTCAGGAAAATCTTTTTGAGAAAGCACTTCAGTTAATTCACGTCCTCTATCAGTTCTGTAGTTAAAGAAAATAACAACATCATCTTCTTTAATCTGTGCTTTTGGAGATCCGTTTTCATCAGTCATTATTATTGGTTTGATGAATTCATCGGTAACATTGTTAGCATAACTTTTTTCAATACTTTCAATTGCGTTGGTAGATTTTTCTCCAGTTCCATTAACAACAGCATCGTAAGCTATTTTCACACGTTCCCATCTGTTATCTCTATCCATAGCGTAATAACGACCTGTAATAGAAGCAACTTCTCCAGTAGTTTTAGCCATATGTTCTTCAACAGCGTTGATGAAGAAATTTCCAGATTTTGGATCGCAATCTCTTCCATCAGTAAAAGCATGTAAATACACGTTTTCGGCATTGTTTTCAGCAGCAACATCTAATAAACCTTTTAAATGGTCTATATGAGAGTGAATACCACCATTTGAAACCAAACCTAATAAATGAATATTTTTATTATTTGCCTTTGCGTAATTAATGGCATCAATTAACTCCTTTTCCTGACCTAAGGTTTTGTTTTTAACCGCCATGTTGATTCTAACTAAGTTTTGGTATACAATTCTACCAGCACCTAAATTCATGTGACCAACCTCACTATTTCCCATTTGACCTTCTGGAAGTCCAACATGTTCACCGTCAGTACGTAAACTAGCGTTTGCGTATTTAGGGTATAAGCTATCTATATATGATGTTTTTGCGTTAAAAATTGCTGAAACTTCTGGATCTTGAGTAATTCCCCATCCATCTAAAATCATTAAAATTACTTTCTTATTCATTCTAAATTGTATTTAATTTTTGAATGCCAAATATACGAAGTATTCATCTTAAGAGGCTTATAGTTAGGTCTTAAATTCTTGTGAAAGTTACTAAAACGATTTAGATTGTATTTGTTGGTTAACGATTTAGCGTTAAGCCTTATGCGTGACTTAAGTTTTAAAAGTCATATCAAAAAGATAATTAATTGCGATAAAAATTATTTTATTGTAATTAATTTAACAAAATAGCAATAAATGTGTATTTCTTTAAAAAAATATTGTTTTTTTAAAATTAAAATATACATTTGTCCTTCCAAATTTAGAGAATGAAAACATTTAATACATTTAGCAGCTTCTATTTTTACTTTTATTTTAGCAATAAGAGATGAGGCTTTGTATGTGTTAATTAAACAAAATATAATTTAAAAGTCTCGAAAAATTTCGAGGCTTTTTTTTTGATAAATAATAAAATGAAAGTAGCAATACAAGGAATTAGAGGTTCGTTTCACCATATAGTTGCAGAGCAATATTTTGGTAAAAACATTGATTTAATTGAGTGTTTGTCGTTTTCTGAAATGCCAGAATTACTTCACAAGGAAAAAGCGGATGTATTAATTATGGCAATAGAAAACACCATTGCAGGAGCAATATTGCCAAACTATGCTTTGATTGATGATCAGGGTTTATCAATTTGTGGAGAATACCATTTGCCAATTCAACATAATTTAATGGTGTTGAACGGACAAAAAATTGAGGAAATTAAAGAAGTATATTCACATCCAATGGCATTATTGCAATGTCATAAATTTTTTAAAGCATATCCGCATATAAAATTGATTGAAGACAAGGATACGGCTTCAGTGGCTAAAAGAATTCACGACCAAAAATTAAAAGGAGTCGGAGCAATTGCCAGTAAATTATCTGCAGAAACATATGATTTAACAATCTTGGCGTCAGCAATTCAAACAGTAAAAGAGAATGCAACTCGGTTTTTTATTTTAACAAATGCATCGGAAAAAAATGCTGTTTCTTCCAATAAAGCTTCTATCAAATTTATTACAAGTGATGATACTGGTAGCTTGGCAAGTGTTTTAACAATTTTAGCAAAACACGATTTAAATTTGACTAAAATACAATCAATGCCAGTTATTGAAACACCTTGGAAATACGCCTTTTTTGCGGATTTTATTTTTAAGAGCTATGCAGATTATTTTAATGCAATGAGTGAAATTAAGGATAAAGTAGAGATGTTAAAAGTTTTGGGTGAATACAACAAAAGTAAAAGATAATGATACAGAAATCAGATAGGTTAAGTGATGTTCAAGAATACTACTTCTCAAAAAAGTTGAGAGAAGTTGCTGCTTTGAAAAACGAAGGAAAACCAGTGATTAATATAGCCATTGGAAGTCCAGATTTGCATCCTTCAGCTAAGGTGATTGAAGCGATTCAAAGTGCTGTAGAATTGCCTAATGCACACCAATACCAAAGTTACCAAGGGATTCCTGAGTTGAGAGAAGGAATGCGTGATTTTTATAAAAATAATTACAATGTTGAATTAAATGCCAATACTGAAATTTTACCTCTGATGGGGTCTAAAGAAGGAATTATGCATATTTCAATGGCTTTTTTAAATAAAGGAGATAAAGTTTTAATTCCAAATCCAGGCTACCCTACATATGCTTCGGTTACAAAATTAGTGGAAGCGGAGCCTGTTTCTTATAATTTAACGGAAGCCAATAATTGGTTGCCTAATTTTGAGGAATTAGAACAAGAAGATTTAGAAAATGTAAAAATAATGTGGATCAATTACCCACATATGCCAACAGGAGCTGTGGCTTCAAAAAAAGATTTTGAAAAGCTGATTGCATTTGCGAAAAAACACAATATATTAATTGTAAACGACAATCCTTATAGCTTTATTTTAAACACAAAACCACAAAGTATTTTAGGTGTTGATGGGGCAAAAGAAATCGCTATAGAGTTAAACTCTTTAAGTAAAACCTACAATATGGCAGGCTGGCGCGTAGGAATGGTTGTTGGTGATGCAGCAATTATCAAAACCATTTTACAAGTGAAGAGTAATATGGATTCTGGTATGTTTTTAGGAATTCAAAAAGGAGCTGTTGAAGCTTTAAAATTATCAAATGATTGGTTTAAAAGCTTGAACGATATTTACTTAAAAAGAAGAAAATTAGTTTGGCAAATATTTGATGCTTTAAACTGTACGTACGATAAAAATATTGGAGGTCTGTTTGTTTGGGCGAAGATACCTGAAGGAATTACTTCGGAAGAACTTACAGATAAATTGTTGTATGAAAAAGACGTATTTATTACGCCTGGAACTGTATTTGGTTCAAATGGAGGAGGTTATGTTCGAGCATCATTATGTGTTACCGAGGCCGTTTTAAATGTGGTGTTGAATCGATTAACAGTTAAGAACTAAAAGAATGGAAAAGTTAGTCGTTATTGGTTTGGGTTTAATTGGAGGTTCATTGGCTTTAGATATAAAGTTGCGAATGAAATTCAAAGTGTATGGAATAGACCAAAATGAGGGTCATATAAAAAAAGCATTGGAGCTTGGTATTATTGATGCAGCAGGAAGTTTTGATGACTTGGCTGGTGCAGCTGTTGTTGTCATAGCGGTTCCAGTAAATGTAATTCCAAAAGTGGCTTTACAGGTGCTAGATTTGGTAAGTGCAGATGCCATGGTTTTTGATGTAGGTTCTGTGAAAAATGAAATTTGTAAAACAATTCATAATCACAAAAACCGTAAAAATTATGTTGCAGCACACCCATTGGCAGGAACAGAATTTTCTGGGCCAGAAGCAGCAATTTTAAATTTATTTGACGATAAAGTAAACATTATTTGTGAAGCTGATAAAACCGATTGGAGAATCTTAGATAGAGCAATCAGTTTGTTTAAGCAGTTGAATATGCGAATAAAAATGATGAATCCAGTAGAACACGATAGGCATATTGCATATGTTTCACATTTATCGCACGTAAGTTCATTTATGTTGGGGAAAACGGTGTTGGAAATTGAAAAAAACGAGGAAGCAATATTTGATATGGCCAGTACTGGTTTTGCTTCAACGGTTCGTTTGGCGAAAAGTTCAGCAAATACTTGGACACCAATATTTTTAGAAAACAAGGATAATTTAATCAAATCTTTAGATGAGTATATTAAAAATCTAAAGGAATTTAAAGAAATGGTTCAAAATGAAGATGCCGAAGCTTTAAATGAAACCATGAATAACACAAATTATATTAAATCGATTTTAAACGGAATAAAATAGGGTAGGACCTGAATAAAATATTAAAATAATAACACAACTAAATTAAGATGGAAATTACAAAAGAGAACAGAAAATGGTTGGATAACATGGGATTAGATCATCCTCTTGTTATTGCAGGGCCTTGTAGTGCCGAAACAGAAGAGCAAGTTTTAAAAACTGCGCATTTATTAAAAGATACAGATACCAATGTGTTTAGAGCAGGTATTTGGAAACCAAGAACACGTCCAGGAGGATTTGAAGGTGTTGGAGCTGTTGGATTACCTTGGTTAGAAAGAGTACGTGAGGAAACAGGCCTGAAAATTACGACTGAAGTTGGTAATGCAAGCCACGTAGAACTTGCTTTAAAGGCTGATGTTGATATTTTGTGGATTGGTGCAAGAACAACGGTAAACCCTTTTGCTGTGCAAGAAATTGCTGATGCGTTAAAAGGTGTTGATAAGCCAGTTTTAGTGAAAAATCCGGTAAACCCAGATTTAGCCTTATGGTTAGGTGGTGTTGAGCGTTTTCAGGCAAATGGAATTTCTCAATTAGGTGTAATTCATAGAGGGTTTTCAGCATACAATACAGGTCATTACAGAAATAAACCAAAATGGCATATTGCAATTGAGTTGAAAAAAGAATTTCCAGATTTACCTTTAATCTTGGATCCTTCACATATTTGTGGTCGTAGAGATACTATTTTAGATGTTTCTCAAACAGCTTTAGATTTAAATTTTGATGGATTTATGATTGAAACTCATATTGATCCAGACAATGCTTGGAGTGATGCGGCACAACAAATTACGCCAGCGCAATTAGACCAAATTACGCAAGATTTAAGAATTCGTCAAAAAACGAGCGCTAAAGAGAGTTTTCAAAGTAAATTAAATTTATACCGTAAAGAATTGGATTTAATTGATGGTAACATTATTGATATTCTAAGCGATAGAATGGTAGTTGCTGAAAATATTGGTAAATTAAAACATCAAGAAAACGTTGCTATTTTACAAAGCGGTCGTTGGTCTGATATTTTAGACGCTATGGTTGCAACTGGTGTAAGTAAAGGTTTAAGCAAAGAGTTTGTTGAAGAAGTATTCAGAGCAATTCACGTAGAGTCTATTAATATTCAACACAATGTAAAATAAAAAAAAAGGTTTTTTTAAAACTTTTTAAAGCCTAACAATATTTTGTTAGGCTTTATTTTTGTTTGATATTTGAAATCAACTTGTTACTTTTATAGAAAGTAGTAAATT
>JADWMI010000208.1 GCA_015767395.1 Bacteroidota bacterium
CTAAAGAATCTAACACTTTATAAACCGCTTTTCTATTCTTTACTTTAAAACGATAATCATTCTTAATATCCTCTGAAGGGTAACAGGGTTTATTATCAATTAATACTTCTCCATTTTTTATTTGAAGTGTTACACCTGGCAAGCCCATACATCTTTTTACAATAGTCATATTGTTACCAAACTTCATATTAAAAACAAATATATCTCCTTTTTTTATTTCGGAAGTTCCTGACAATCGCTTATATGGCCACCACGTTTCATTTATGCTAGCTTTTGCTTTTTCATTAAAATAAAATGCAATATTTACCCACGGTATTTCAAATGGTGATTGCGGTAATTTTGGGCCGTATTTTAACTTGTTTACTAAAATAACATCATATCTAAACAAGGTATTTTCCATAGAGCCACTTGGAATTTTATAAATATCAAAAACCAATAGTTTTGAATTGATGGCTATAGAAAATATAAAAACTATTAAAAGAAGTGTTTTTAAAATTTTTCTTAAAAGTTTATGTTTAATGTATGAAATGCAACGGAGCGTATTTTTATAAATGAGTAAAAATAAAAGTGACAAAATAGCCAACCAACCCAGACCAAACATCATTAAAAAAAGTGCAATAATACTTATTGCACTCCACTTTACTATTCTTCTTATTTTAGCAATTTTCAATTATATAATATTTTTTGTTAGATACTACTTATTTACAATACCCTTTTCGAACGTTGAAACTAAGATGCTATTTGGCACATAGGAAATATGAATGAAATTAATGATTTTATTGAGATTAATCCTATCTGTTTCAAAGTCGAATTTCCCCTCTTCATCACTATAGCAGACGACATTGTTATCTAATGTCAACGCCACTCCAAAATGGGAACTTTGGAATATATTTAATAATTTTCCTGAACAATTTACCTTTTGTGCCAATAGAGTTTGGCTAATCAAACAAATTAGAAGTAGGATTTTATTTATCATAAATCAATTGTATTATATAAATTTTTAAAATTGTTGTAAGATTCCTTTTTAGTTTAAAGAATCCTATTTTATATATTTCTTTGTAAAGTCTGAAAGGCATGCCACTTTTGGAGTATTGCAACAGCCTAAAATTAGTAGGGCTTCAACCTTTCTAGTTCAAGTTCAACACATGTCTCTGGAATGACAATATTTGGAATAACCATCTATATAAACCATTCCTCTATATCTTACGTCTTTTATGTCGGCAACATTTTAACGTTAATCATTGTGTCTGTTTTTAATTGTAGATTGTTTTTATTCCTTACTACTACATTATTTAATCGATCTTCTACTAACAGAATTAACTCATAAAGTTTAATACTATTTTAAAACATCAAAATTGACGGATAAATAATAATACGTCCTCTCTCCATTTGTTTTTATTGTTGCAGTTACCTTTTCCTTCCCAATAAGTTTATCCTTTGTATCAACAATCATTTCGGCGTAAATTGAATCATTTGGGCTAACAATTAATTTAGACATTTTTAGTCCAGTACAATTGCACGAAGGTGTATAACCTAGAATTTCTACATCTTCAACCCCTTTGTTTACGAAAACAAATTTCTGAAATAAAGTATCTCCTTTTTTTATTGTTAAGTCTTTAAATCTACTTTGACTGCAAATCAATAAACCTTTAGTTTTTTTAATCTCGGTTTGCTTCTCTTTTACTTTTGATGATTCTGATTTTCTATCTACGTTTACATTACATCCAAATAAGAATAATAATGCCACAAGTGAAATTATCAATTTTTCCATTTAATTTAAATTTAAATCTTTTTTCATTATTTTTATAATTAATTCTTCATCTTTTTTCCAATGAGCATTATTCTGTTCAGAAGATTTATCAAATTCATTGACCCATTTCTCGAAAGCATCATCAACTTTAACAGGTCCAATCAATTTTAAAACATCATCTCTATATCTAGAGTTCACAAAAGAGCGTGTACTCCAGTATTTTCGGTCATAAGAAAAATAGACCTCTGAATTTGAAAAATAATGCTGATTAAAAAGATTATATTTAGATCGATAGTTATGCCGGGGGCTCTCACTTATTTTAACAAATGTAAGTTCACCGCTAAAAGAAAAATCATATTTAAGAGATTTTATTTTATAATAAATTCGTACAGGAAATATTTCTTTAACAAGTTCTTTATAATATATTGTAAAAATATTATCAATTCCATTAGTTAGTTGAAAAGAATTTGTGAGTTTTTTTAAACTGTAATCATTTGTAGAAACCCATAATTGACCTCTCATAAAATTTAGGCCTAATCCAGATTTTGAAATGGCTTTTTTTTCTTTGTAACTTATTAAATAACAGGCTTCATCTTTTAAGAAAACTGTTTTTTCGACATAGTAGTCAAAATGTTTAAACCCTTTATTACTTAGTGGATGAAATTGTTCAAAAAAACGATAAGATAAAAAATGACCTGACATGTTTCTATTTTTACTTATTTTAGTTGAAGTCATTTTTCTGAATTCACTTTCATATGTTCTAACTTTTGAAGGAACAATGATTGGAGTATGGAAAACATTCTTGTTTTTCCCCATCATATAAATATTGCCATCAACTTCTAAATACTTAAATGGTGTGTCTTTAATTGAGGCGATTTGCTTACTATTCATTGAAGACCAGTATGGCTCAGATCTAAAGTTGTCTTTAAAATGTTTCAATGTTTCTTTTAAAATTTTCTTTTTAGAAATCGCTGAATTAGAGTCTTTACTTATAACAATTTCTTCTAACTGATTAACACGACCTATGAGCTCAATGTTTATTTTTTCATTTAAAAAAGTTTTATTTAATTTAAACGATTTAGAGTTATATGAAAGATGAACTAATGAAATTTCCACATCATTATTATCTAAATCAAGTTCAAAATTAAACTCTCCCATTGCATTACTGTACGTTATTATTTCACTATTCAGTACCAACAATACAACCTCTATTGGTTTTTTAGTGATTTTATCAATTATAGTCCCACTAAAACTTCTTTGTTGCGCAAGAATCTCAAGTGAAAAAAGACAAAGTATTAGTATTGTTCTAATTTTCATAACTAAATTCAATTTTAAAAACCTTAAATTCTTCTTGTTCTTGATTTACTATTGTTCCAATGATATCATCATCTATAACCCCTAATACTTCAAATCCTTTTGGAACATCTACATCACCTAATAATGCATAATTTTCATAAATTTGCAATCCATCAAATTTTGTACCCTCCCCTTTATAATAGCTTCTGAACAACATTTTATTTTCTGGAATATATTTCAGATGTCTATAATACCCGAACTTTTTTCTATGTTCATAATGTTTTTTAGTCGCTTCTTTATAGGTGCTTGTAATCTGATAATCTACATTCATATCTCTTCCCGATTGTCCAAACTTCCCTATTGCTGAACCACTTTGTTTGTTTATTACATAAATATCTTTATCTGGCCAGAAGTCTACAAAAATATTATCATCAATTGGTTCATAATTAAAGTGATCAAATATTGGGAGATTTATATGTTTAAGATAAAATGGAGAACGTCTACCAATAAATCTATCAATTTTCCCTGTTTTTAAATTAATAAGTCCTAATATCCTTGAATAATTATAATATAAATCCGAATCAAAATACCCACTAAATTTGGGGTGTGATGCTGTTATCGCGATAGCAACATGATCCTTGTCCCATGGTTTAAGAATATTTTCAAATCCTGAATCAAATTCGTATGATTCTGGGAGCGAAGGCTCTGGATTTTCTAGTACTTCACTATAACTTCTCTTGATATTCCAATTAACTCTACCCCCTACTGTTTTATCCCACGATTTATTAAAAGTATATAAAGAGTTGTTTCCTCCATAAAAAAAGGAAAACCCATTTTCTGTAGGAATGGAATTATCAAGACCTATTATTTCATTTGGTCCTTTTCCTTTACCCAAATGTCTTTCAGTTACATTTCCATCTTTATCAATCCTGTAAACATAGCCAAAATGGGTGTCAGAAAAATATAGAGAATTGTCATGTATCCAAAAATGCCCTAAATAGGAACTCTCAATGTCATTTTCGATATAAAATGTATCCAGTTTAATGTTTATTATCTTTTGGTCTGAGGATTGTTTCGAGAAATCTGGAACATCGTAATATGTTTTAGCATCAACTTCAACTTTATTGCTTTGATTACATGCGACAAAGCTTATAGCTATAAATGGTAATATGTAAATAAATTTCATGAGATATTGTCAATTTAATTTATGTGTAAATATGTTTTGTTAATTAATTATATCCATTAACGGATAAATAAAATGTTCATTAAATTATTTAATAATACTATATCGAGTTGATAAAAAAATGTTTTAAGTTTAATGAATCTCTAAATTAGATTGAAATCACTTCTGTGAGATTAAACAAATTCATTTCATTTAAGAAATTAAATCTAGGTAGAATTAAACATTCTATTCTACCTAGATCAGCTTCATTTTATCCTACATCTGTGCAGAATGTTCCTCCCCACGGATAAGATGTTTGCTGAGCTTCACAATCAGAATCTGTTGCTCCAGTACCACACTTAGTCCTATAAGAAATAAAATTAGATGCTAAACATCTATTACTATCATTTGGTTTACATACACAGTTATCGCTTCCTATAACGACTTCTGCATTTGCAGAATTCACGGTTGTCAAACTAGCTAAGTCTAACCCACCTTTTTTCTCATTAATTGAATTACTATTCATAAA
>JADWMI010000052.1:0-9730 GCA_015767395.1 Bacteroidota bacterium
TTAATCCAAAGTTCTTTGCCAAAAGTGTAAACAATGTTGCTTCCCAATTATTATTTGATTTTTTTAACAATTGCTGAACCTGTGTTGATTTTTGTTCTAAACGCTCAAAATACAATCTTTCAAACCAATGATATAATTTAAATTTGTCGATAGTAGCAATAGAATTTTCACAGTTAATCCATTTTTTATTTTCACCAAAAAGTTGATTGTAGCTTAGCAAAACTGATTTCGAAATATAATTTCTCAATGCTAAAGTTGTAATTGATTTGTTTGTTTTTCGAAAAACATCAACATCGTGTTCCCATACTACATGCAAAATTACGGAATCATAATTTTCATCAATTTCATGATTGTGTACATACCAATCTGATGAGTTTACGTGAATTTCAACATTACCAGCCCAAAGCTGCCCATTTATTTCAATTTTTGCATTTAAAAAATCTGGTCCTGAATTGAAATTTTGGAACCCTGCAGATTCAATACAAATGATTTCGCCCTTGGTACTCATAATTTTTTTAGTTGAAAACAATTGAAGCTTCCAAATAAAATGTAATAAATTTTCTTTCATAGTAACTGAATAACTTTCTAAAGTTAAAAATTAACTTTTACTTATGAAAATTGAAAATTATGTTACCTGAAATTCAACCATTTTTAAGTAACTTTGTATGAATAAATTTGATAATAAATGAACGTCATTAATAGTTTAGAGTGGAGATATGCAACTAAAAAGTTTGACCCTTCTAAAAAACTATCCAATCATCAAATTGAAACTTTAAAGAAAGCCTTCAATTTAACAGCAACATCCTTTGGATTACAACCCATAAAAATGATTGTAATTCAGAATAAAGAATTGCAAGAAAAGTTTGTGGAACATTCCTACTACCAACGCCAGGTGGCAGATGCTTCTCACTTGTTGGTTTTATGTATTGAAAATGATACTACAACAGAAGACATTAATACATACTTTGATTTAGAAAAGAAAGTTAGAGGCGTTGATGAAAGTGTAATTGCAGATTTTAGGAAACAATTGATTGACATGTATCAAAACAAAACCATTGAAGAAAAACAACAATCAGCAGTTTATCAAATATACATTGCTTTGGGAAATTTATTGACTGTTTGCGCTGTTGAACGAATTGACAGTTGTCCTTTGGAAGGTTTTATTCCTTCAAAAATTGATGAAATTTTAAATTTACCTGCACTAAATTTAAAGTCTGTTTTAATGCTTCCTGTTGGATTTAGAGCCGATGATGATGTGATGAATGGCATAAATAAAGTTAGAAAACCCTTAAATGAAACTATAATAGAATTGTTATAATAACCGAATAAAAATTTATTTTATGAGTATAGAAGTAAGAGCACTTGAACCAAAAGTACTTTGGAAGTATTTTTCAGATTTGAATGAAGTTCCACGTGGTTCAAAAAAAGAAGAACGTGTAATACAATTTATGGTTGATTTTGGAAAAAAATTAAACCTTGAAACCGTTGTCGATCCAGTTGGAAATGTTATTATAAAAAAACCTGCTTTTAAAGGCATGGAAAACAGAAAAACCGTTGTAATGCAATCGCATTTGGATATGGTTCACCAAAAAAATTCAGATACTATTTTTGATTTCGACAAAGAAGGTATTAAAATGAAAATTGATGGAGAATGGGTGAAAGCACAAGGAACAACACTAGGCGCTGACAATGGCTTAGGAGTTGCTGCTATTATGGCCATTTTAGCTTCAACCGATATTAAACATCCAGCCATTGAAGCATTGTTTACTATTGATGAAGAAACTGGTATGACTGGAGCTAAGGGGCTACAAGCGGGATATTTAAATGGTGAAATTTTATTGAATTTAGATACTGAAGAAGACGATGAAATTGACATTGGATGCGCTGGAGGAGTTGATATAACTGCCGAAATCACATATAACGAAGTGAACACACCTACAAATAGCTTGGGGTATACAATTTCAGTTACTGGTTTAAATGGCGGACATTCAGGAATGGATATTCATAGAGGATTGGGTAATGCAAATAAAATCATGAACCGCATTTTGTATGAAACTCAAGATAAGATTAGAGTTTCTGAAATTTTAGGAGGTAGCCTTCGAAATGCAATTCCTAGAGAAAGTTTTGCAATAATATCTGTTTACCTTTCAACAAAGGATGCTTTTTTAAAGAAAACAAAAAAAGTTATTAAAGACATTAAAGCTGAACTTAAAACAATTGATCCTAATTTAGAAATTACGATTACTGAAACAGACAACCCTGCAAAAGTAATGACCACTATTAGTCAAACTACTTTACTAAAAGTTATTTATATTGCGCATAACGGTGTTTATAGAATGAGTAATGATATGGCAGATTTGGTTGAAACTTCAAACAATCTGGCACAAGTAATTGTTAAAGACGAGTTGTTAAAAATTAAGTGTTTAACAAGATCATCTGTTGAAACTGGAAAGAATGACTTGGCGAATTCTTTAACAGCTACTTTTGAATTGGCAGGCTATAAAGTTAACAAATCAGGTTCGTACCCAGGCTGGAAACCAAATGTAAACTCACCAATACTGGAAGTATTAAGCAATATTTATGAAAATTTATTCAAAAGTAAAGCTGATGTTGTTGCGTGCCATGCTGGACTGGAATGTGGAATTTTAGGAACAAACTACCCAGAAATGGATATGATTTCGTTTGGACCAACCATCCATGGAGCACATTCACCAGATGAAAGAGCCAATATAAAATCATCACAAAAATTCTGGAAATTTTTATTAGAAATTCTGGAAAACATTCCTTCTAAAAAATAGCAAATCATAAAAGAGGTTGAAATTTCAACCTCTTTTCTTTTATATCTTTGTTAACAATATTCCCTTTCAAAAACCATAAATAATTGTATTTTTACACGATAAAATAACTTGATAGCTTTATATGGGAAAAATTATTGCAATCGCCAATCAAAAGGGAGGTGTTGGTAAAACTACAACTACTGTTAATTTAGCTGCAGCTTTGGGCGTTTTGGAAAAAAAAGTGTTATTAATTGATGCTGATCCGCAAGCCAATGCAAGTTCAGGACTGGGAATTGTTGTTGATGAAGTTGAAATTGGGACATATCAATTATTAGAACATGCTGCTACTGCAAAAGAAGCAGTTGTTGCAACCACTTCTCCAAATCTTGATATTATTCCTGCACATATAGATTTAGTGGCTATTGAAATTGAATTGGTTGATAAACCCAACAGAGAATTCATGCTTAGAGAAGTTCTAAAAGATATAAAGGATGAATATGATTATATCTTAATTGACTGTGCTCCTTCACTTGGATTGATTACGTTAAACGCATTGGTAGCAGCAGATTCTGTTATTATTCCAATACAATGTGAATATTTTGCTTTAGAAGGTTTGGGTAAGTTATTGAACACCGTAAAAAGTATTCAAAATATCCACAATCCTGATTTAGATATTGAAGGCCTGTTATTAACCATGTACGATTCTCGTTTACGTCTTTCAAATCAAGTTGTTGAAGAGGTTAAAAAACATTTTCAAGAAATGGTTTTCAAAACGATTATTCAACGAAATGTTCGCTTAAGTGAAGCTCCAAGTTATGGTGAAAGTATTATTGCTTACGACGCTACGAGCCGAGGTGCCGTAAATTATATTAATTTAGCCAACGAAATATTAAAACAACATAATAAGGATGGCAAAAGCAATTAAAAAACAAGCCCTGGGAAGAGGCTTATCTGCCTTATTAAATGAATCGAAATCAGACATTACCTCAGTAAATGACAAAAATGCTGACAAAGTTGTAGGTAATATTCTTGAGATTGAATTGGACTTCATAGAAGTAAACCCTTATCAACCAAGAAGTTATTTCAATGAAGAGGCCCTTAGAGAATTGGCTACTTCTATTCAGGAACTTGGCGTAATACAGCCAATTACTGTTAGAAAATTAGAAGGAAACAAGTTTCAACTGGTTTCGGGTGAACGCAGATTTAGAGCTTCTAAATTAATAGGCAACACAACAATACCAGCTTATATCAGAATTGCAAACGATCAAGAAATGCTAGAAATGGCATTGGTTGAAAATATACAACGTAAAGATTTAGATCCGATAGAGGTGGCTTTAAGCTACCAGCGTTTAATTGATGAGATTGATTTAACCCAAGATCAAATGAGTAAGCGTGTTGGAAAAAAACGTTCAACTATTAGTAATTATTTACGGTTGTTAAAATTAGATCCAATTGTACAAACCGGTATGCGAGATGGTTTTTTATCTATGGGTCACGGAAGGGCTATCATAAATATTGAAAACGCGGAGGACCAATTAAGCATTTATGAACAAATAATTGCTCAAAAATTATCTGTTCGTCAAACCGAGGAATTGGTTAAAAGCATAAAAGACGGCGCTACTTCAAATAAAAAACAACAAGTCAAAAAAGTTGAAATTCCGCAATTTGTAACTAAAGGCGCAAATACTTTTAGTGAATATTTTGGACATAAAATTGACATCAAATTATCTGGTAATGATAAAGGGAAAATAATTATTCCTTTTCATTCAGAAGAAGATTTTAACCGACTTAAAAAATTATTGGAATAGTGTTAAAAAAACAACTATATCTACTTTTTATTGTAACTACTTTATCCATTTTCAATTGCTTTTCTCAAGACGATTTAAAAATTAAGGTCAAAGACACCATAGTTCAAAAATCCAATGAATTCAACCCGCTTTCTCCAGCAAAAGCATCGTTTTATTCAGCAGTTTTACCAGGATTAGGCCAAGCATATAATGGAAAATACTGGAAAGTACCAATTGTATATGCAGCGCTGGGAACAGGTGTTTATTTTTATGTTTGGAACAACAAAAATTACAACACATATAGAGATGCTTTCAAATTAAGACATAACGGAAAACCTGATGATTATGATGGCCTTGACGGAAGGCCTTTCCTATCAACAAGTACGCTAGAATCAGCACAAAGTTCCTATAAAAGTGATCGGGATTTATCGCTATTAATCACTATTGGTTTGTATGTTTTACAAATAATAGAAGCTAGTGTAAATGCGCATTTATTACAACACAATGTAGATGATAATTTATCATTTAGACCCGAATTAATAAAAAATAAGGTGACCAATAAAACCATTGTTGGGGCATCATTCAATTTTAAATTTTAAACATGAAAATAGCTTTATTAGGTTATGGCAAAATGGGTAGAACAATTGAGAAAATTGCTTTACAAAAAGGTCATGAAATTGTTTTAAAAGTAGACGAAAACACTGAAAGTTTCGACATAACCTTAGCTGATGTAGCTATTGATTTCAGCATCCCTTCAGTGGCGTATAGCAATATTTCTACTTGTTTAAAAAACAATGTACCTGTGGTTAGCGGCACTACAGGTTGGTTGGATAAATTTGAAGAAGCTACAAATCTATGTAAAAAAAATAAGGGTGGTTTTATCTATGCTTCAAACTTTAGTTTAGGCGTAAATATCTTTTTTGAATTGAATGAATATTTAGCCAAAATGATGGGTAATTTAAGTCAGTATGATATTTCTATGGAAGAAATTCATCATACACAAAAATTAGATGCCCCAAGTGGTACTGCTATCTCATTAGCCGAGGACATTATTAAACATACCAACAAAAATAGCTGGGCTTTAGATGTAACAAATAACAATACTGAAATACCTATAATTGCAAAACGTATTCCTGAAGTTCCAGGAACACATACTGTTGAATACAAATCTGAAGTTGATACCATTGAAATAAAACATACTGCTCACAATAGAGGTGGTTTTGCTTTAGGAGCTGTGACTGCTGCAGAATGGTTAGTAGGAAAACATGGCGTTTTTACAATGAAAGACGTTTTGGGATTAAAATAATACAAAAATTTAATTATGACATTTTTAGAATTGATCATCTTTTTACTAGTTATCCAACTAATTCACTTTGCTGGAACCTGGAAATTATACATAAAAGCAGGTAGAAAACCTTGGGAAGCAATTGTACCTATATACAATGCAATTGTGTTAATGAAAATAATTAACCGTCCAACTTGGTGGGTTATATTATTATTTATTCCTGTAATTAACCTACTAATGTTTCCGATAATTTGGGTTGAAACTGCCAGAAGTTTTGGAAAAAACACAACTGTTGATTCTATTTTAGCAATATTATCTCTAGGACTTTACAACTACTATTTAAACTATGTTGCCAATGTAACTTATATTGAAGACAGAAGTTTAAAACCAAGAACTGAAATGGGTGAATGGGTAAGTTCCATTGCATTTGCAATTATCGCTGCGACCATAGTACATACTTATATTATGCAACCATATACAATTCCGACTTCTTCTTTGGAAAAATCATTATTAATAGGTGATTTCTTGTTTGTAAGTAAGTTTCATTATGGTGCAAGAGTTCCTATGACAACTGTTGCCGCACCTATGGTTCATGATTCTTTGCCTTTTGTTGGTACAAAATCATACTTAAAAAAACCACAATTACCTTATTTAAGAATTCCTGGTTTTCAAGATATAAAACGGAATGAAATTGTCGTATTTAACTGGCCAACAGATACAGTACGTTTTTTTAGAGATCGTTCAAATATCCACGTTGATAAACCAATCGATAAAAAATCTAATTATGTAAAACGTTGTGTTGGTATCGCAGGTGATTCACTACAAATTATAGATGGTTATATTTTTATTAACGGAAAACAAACAGTACTTCCAGACAGAGCTAAACCTCAATATTACCATAAAGTAGTTACCAACGGGCAACAGTTTAGTGCTGCTACATTAAAAAGATATGAAGTAACGGAAGGCTCACCTTTTAATGGCGAATTTTATTATTTGAATTTAACCGATGCCAATGCGGCTCGACTTAAAAACAATCCAATTGTTAAAAGTGTTACCAAACAATTAACTCCTGGTGGAAATAATAATGATACCATATTTCCACATAGTGAGCAATATAAATGGTCTGTAGATAATTTTGGACCTATTTACATTCCTGAAGCTGGAAAAACAGTTGCTTTAAATTCAACATCTATCCCTTTTTATAAAAGAATAATTGAAGAATACGAAAACAACGACTTAACAATTAACGGAGATGAAATTTTCATCAATGGAAAATTAGCAGATTCTTACACTTTTAAGCAAGATTATTACTGGATGATGGGTGATAACCGCCATAATTCTGAAGATGCACGTTATTGGGGTTATGTGCCATTTGACCACGTAGTTGGAAAACCTGTTTTTGTTTGGTTTAGTTGGGATACTAACGGACAAGGAATTGCTAATAAAATTAGATGGGATCGTGTTTTCACAACTGTTCATGGAGATGGAAAACCAGTATCTTATTTGTACTACTTTATTGGTGCAATGTTACTTTGGTACGGAATTAGCATTTATAGAAAAAGAAAAAAAGGAGAGTAATATTTGTGATTCCTGATAAAATAGGAATCCGTGTCCTGAACTAAAAATAGATTCCTGCTTTCGCAGGAATGACAGCTGATTATAAAAAACAGACTGTTTTTTATAAATATTTTTTAAAATGATTTTATTGCAGCCAACATATTTTTCACCAATTATACAATATGTTGGTATTTCAAAAGCCTCAAAAATCATTTTTGAAAATGAAGATAATTTTCAAAAGCAAACCTATAGAAATCGTTGCTACATAAATACTGCGAATGGAAAACATTTATTAAATGTTCCTATTCAGCACAATAAAGATGTAAAACAAAAAACAAAAGATATAAAAATTGATTATAAAGACGGTTGGCAAAAGCTCCATTTAAAAACATTGGAAACAGCATATAATTCTTCTCCTTTTTTTGAATTTTATATTGATGATTTGTTACCTGTTTTTGAAAAACAAACAACGTTTTTAGTTGATTTAAATTTGAAGTGTCATGAATTTATAATGGATGCTTTACAAATAAAAATTTCTGCAATAAAATCAGTCGAATATTTAAAAGAAGTTGATTATTTAGACTTGCGAAAATTAGCCATCGCTAAGGGTCAAAATAATTTTCAATTAGAAAGATATATTCAGGTTTTTGAAGCAAACAATGGTTTTATTTCAAACTTAAGCATTTTAGATTTGTTATTTATGGAAGGTCCTAATGCACTCAATTATTTAGAAAACCAAACAATTCAATTTTAATTTGGAAATTATACGATTTACTATTCACTACGGAATGCATTTTTTAGTTCCTGGAATTTTAGCTTATGTATTTTTTAGAAAGAATTGGAAAAAGGTATGGCTGATATTTACACTTACCATGTTTGTTGATCTTGATCATTTATTAGCTTCACCCTTATTCGACCCAAACAGGTGCAGTCTTAACTTTCATCCACTTCACTCCTATTATGCCATTGCAGTTTATGCAATACTATTAGTACCTGCAAAAACAAGAATTATTGCAATAGGATTGCTATTTCATATGCTTACAGATTTTGTAGATTGTCTCTGGTTAAAATAATAAAAGATAATGTTGTCTTTTATTATTTCTTTTCATATCTTTGCAGTATAAAATATATTCAACATGATAGATATTAAAAATAAAACCATCGCAGAAATTGTAAGCGATGACATAAGTACCGCTTCCGTTTTTAAAAAATACAATTTAGATTTTTGTTGTGGTGGTGGAAAGACAGTTGAAAAGGCGTGTGAAAAAGCAAATCTCAATACTGAAGATGTTGTAAATGATTTATTAAACAACACTTCTCAAAATAGTGCTCCCAATTTAAATTTTAAAGATTGGAAAGCCGATTTTTTAGTTGATTACATTGTAAACGTTCACCATACTTATGTAAAAGAAAATTTAAGTATTATAAATGAATTTGCTACTAAAGTTGCAACAGTTCACGGACACCACGCTCCTGAAACCATTGAAATAGATAATTTATTTACCGCACTTTCAAATGAATTGATAAATCATTTAGAAAAAGAAGAAACTATTTTATTCCCAGCTATTAAAGCAAAAATAACAGATGCTACTTTTGAATACGATGCAGCCGTTATTGAAATTTTGGAAGATGAGCACGACCATGCGGGTACCATTGTAAAACAAATTCAGGCCTTAAGCAATAATTTTACACCACCTGAATGGGCTTGTAACACCTATAAAGCATTGTATCACAAATTAGATGAATTTATAAACGATTTGTACCAGCATATACATTTAGAAAATAACATTTTATTTCATAAAATTCGAGCATAATTTTTTCACACTATTGTAAAAAAAATCCCAAAAGAAATTTTGGGATTTTTTTATTTATTATCTAACTAGTTTTTTATACTTAATACGCTTCGGCATTAAATCGCCACCTAAACGTTTTTTCTTATTCTCTTCGTAATCAGAAAAGGAACCTTCAAAGAAATATACCTGAGAATCACCTTCAAAGGCTAAAATATGCGTACAAATTCTGTCTAAAAACCAACGGTCATGACTAATAACAACTGCACAACCAGCAAAATTTTCTAAACCTTCCTCTAATGCACGTAAAGTATTAACATCTAAATCGTTTGTTGGCTCATCCAATAATAACACGTTTCCTTCTTCACGTAAAGTCATGGCTAAATGTAAACGGTTGCGCTCGCCACCCGATAATGCATTCACTTTTTTATTCTGTTCGCTTCCTGCAAAATTGAATCGACTCAAATAAGCTCTTGAATTAACTTGTTTTCCTCCCATTAAAATCAATTCTTGTTCATCAGAAAAGTTTTGCCA